>DASUVB010000001.1:0-8393 GCA_036373835.1 Flavisolibacter sp.
GTCGGCAGTCAGTTCGCGACCGGCCGAATCCAGAATGGTCCGGAAATTCAGGTTCGTGCTGAAGTTCTTCCAGTGCTGCTTATTCTCCACCGATGCGATCGTGGTGCTTTCGAGGCTTCCTGAAGCGTCGGAAATCTGTGTCTGGTTTGCGTTCCGGAATGTGCCGGGATTTGAAAAGCCACTGAAAACAATTCCGAAAGTGGTGTTCTTTGTTGCAAAATAGTCGGCCCCCAGTTTGCCGTTGAACGAGTTGAAAGTGTTCATCATCCTGGCCTCCTGGTCAAAGTACTGCTCGAGCTCCTTTGTATTCCTGTTTCTCAGATTGCGTTGAATATCAAGATTATTGAAGCTTTTCCTGTAATTATGTGATAAGTTGGTGAACAGGTTCATTTTGCCTTCCCGGTAATTAAAGACGAAGCCCTCGTTGAACTTTGGATACACACCCTGGCCATAGCCCAGCGTCACCGAGCCGTTGTAGCCCACCTGGCGGTTCTTCTTTGTCTTGATGTTGATAATACCGGCGTTTCCGGCGGCGTCATATTTTGCCGGGGGGTTGGTCATGATCTCCACCTGGTCCAGCTGGTTCGCATTCAGGTTGCGGAGCAGGTTGGCGAGGTCGCCACCTGCCAGCTGGGTCGGGCGCCCATCGATCAGCACCATGACCCCATCCTTTCCCTTGAGACTGATGTTGCCATCCTTGTCAACCGTAATGCCCGGCGACTTTTCAAGGACCTCCAGGGCGCTGCTTCCCACGTTGGTAACTGAGGCATCCACGTTCACCACGGTGCGGTCAATACGGTGTTCGATCAGCGGCTTCTTACCGGTTACCACAATCGCTGCCATTGATTTTGAAACTGGCACCAACTCTATGGTTTTTAATTCTATAGAAGTCTTACCTGTATTTAATTCGAATGCCTCGGAATACCCCTTCTGGTGCCCGACCGCAGTCACACCTACCATATAATTACCAAACGGAACGGTCTCGAATACGAAATCGCCGGACCGGTTAGCTACTGCAAATTTTACAACAACGGAGTCGGACGAACGCATCAGGCTGATCGTTGCTGCCTCCAGCGTTTTAGCGTTACCGTCGATGATCCTGCCGGAGATCCGGCCATTTTTTTCCTGGCCAAAGCCCATGAGGCTCGCGCCGAATATTGTCAGAAAAAAGAAAATTACCTGTCTCATTAGTGTGATTTTAGTACTTGTTGATGTTCATTACAGTTCAAAACTAGGTAGTTTGTATTACATAGTACATTGTTTTCCATCTGTGGTAGTTCACCATGATAAATGGTTGCAATGACCTTCATGTGACGCAGGAGTCTTCCCAGCGTTACACCTGGCGCGGCCAGATTGACGAGCGGTAACCTGTGCACGCAGGCGGTAGGAAAGTCGTGAACCCTGAAGCAGGTGTTGTACTTATATTGCAATAAATTGACGGAATGGTGATCGACTACCGCTCTGATACCGTAACCAGGCCCACGCCGGGAATGCTCGAGTTCATGATAAAGGCGCCGGTTGGTGATGATGTGTTTTCAGAAGATCCTTCGGTAAATGAGCTGGAATCACAGGCAGCCCGGATGTTTGGGATGGAGGCCGCGCTCTTCTGCCCTTCCGGCACCATGACCAACCAGATCGCCATTAAATGCCATACGCAGCCGGGTGACGAGGTGATATGCGACGTAACATCACACATATATCAGTATGAAGGCGGCGGTATTGCTTTTAATTCCGGCGCCTCGGTAAAACTGTTGGCTGGGAACAAGGGAAGGATCACAGCGGCACAGGTGCTGGAAAGCATCAATGCTGATGATGTGCACAAAGCCCATACTTCCCTCGTCAGCCTTGAAAATACGTCTAACAGGGGCGGCGGAAGCTGTTATGAGCTTGATGAGATCAGGAGCATCCGCAAGGTATGTGATGATCACGGGTTGATCCTTCACCTGGATGGGGCCCGCCTGTTCAATGCCCTGGTGGCTAAAAAACAACAGGCTGCCGACTACGGCCAGCTATTTCACAGTATTTCCATATGCCTGAGCAAAAGCCTGGGCTGTCCTGTGGGGAGTCTGTTACTGGGTTCCGCCACCATGATTAAGAAAGCCAGGAGGGTGCGCAAGGTTTTCGGTGGCGGCATGCGGCAGGCAGGCTACCTGGCAGCCGCGGGGATCTATGCCCTGGCGCACCATGTCCAACGGCTGGAAACAGACCATAAACATGCAAAAGCCATTGCTGATGCGATCAGCAAAAAGAATTTTGTTACGGATGTATTCCCGGTGGAGACCAACATCGTCATTTTTGCCGTTGCCGGCGCTTATACGCCGCAATCGCTTGTTGCACGGCTGAAGGATGCGGGCATCCTGGGATATGCCATATCCCCTACCCAGGTGCGGCTGGTCGTGCACCTGGATATTTCCGGGGATATGGTCCAGCGTACCATAGAGGTGATCAATCAACTTTAACCCAACAAGATGTTTCCAAAGATCAATCCTGTCAATACGCAAGCCTGGAGCAGGTTGTCGGCACATGCGGAGGTAATGCGGAAGTTGCATATGAAACAACTGTTCCTGGAAGAACCTGACCGTTTCAACCGTTTTTCCCAGTCACTTGATGATGACCTGCTGGTGGACCTGAGTAAGAATCTGGTTACCGCTGAAACGCTTGACCTGTTGCTGCAGTTGGCCGGGGAGTGCCGCCTGAAGGATGCGGTAGAAGCAATGTTTGAAGGGGACATGATCAACGAGACCGAACGCCGCCCCGTTTTACACGTGGCACTCCGCAATTTTTCCGGGCAACCGATGTACGCATCCGGTAAGGATGTGATGCCCGATGTGATACGTGTGCAAAAGCAGATGAAGGACTTTTGCAGCGAGATCCATTCCGGCCGGTGGAAAGGCTACACCGGGAAAAAGATCCGCTACATTGTCAATATCGGAATCGGGGGCAGCGACCTGGGGCCATACATGGTTACAGAAGCGTTACGGCCATACCGCATTGCGGATATTGAATCTCATTTTGTTTCCAACGTTGATGCCACGCATCTGCAGGAAACCCTGAAAAGGGTGCACCCGGAAGAAACGCTGTTCCTGGTGGCGTCAAAAACCTTTACCACCCAGGAAACCATGACCAACGCGCACTCAGCGAGAAAGTGGTTCCTGGAAGCGGCGGGAGATGAAAAATATGTTGCGCTCCATTTCGTGGCGTTATCCACCAACGAAAAGGAGGTCGTGCATTTCGGAATAGCGAAAGAAAATATGTTCGTTTTCTGGGACTGGGTGGGTGGACGTTTCTCCCTGTGGAGCGCTATAGGCCTTTCCATTGCGCTGACCGTAGGTTATGACCGTTTCGAAGAAATGCTCCGTGGCGCGCACGCGGTGGACCGCCATTTTCGGGATACGCCGTTCGGGCAGAACATCCCGGTCCTGATGGCACTGGTCGGGATCTGGTATACCAATTTTTTTGATGCGCGTTCCGAGGCCATCCTGCCGTATGACCAGTACCTGCACCGGTTAGCAGCATACCTGCAGCAGGCCAATATGGAAAGCAACGGGAAATCGGTTGACCGTAACGGTGAGGCAGTGACGTACCTAACCGGCCCCGTGATCTGGGGTGAACCCGGCACCAACGGCCAGCACGCATTTTACCAGCTGATCCACCAGGGCACGCACCTGATCCCCTGTGATTTTATCGCCCCTGCCCAAAGTCACCATACGACCGGGGATCACCATGAAAAGCTGCTGTCTAATTTTTTTGCGCAAACAGAAGCGTTAATGAATGGCAGGACCGAAGAAGCGGTGGAGTCGGAACTGCTTGCTGCAGGGAAACAGCCCGGTGAGGTCGCGGGGATGACACCCTTCCGGATCTTTGACGGCAACAGGCCGACCAATTCCATCCTGTTGCGGAAGATGACGCCATCTGCCCTGGGGAAGCTGATCGCATTGTATGAACACAAGATATTTGTGCAGGGTGTGATCTGGAACATTTACAGTTTTGACCAGTGGGGTGTGGAACTGGGCAAACAACTGGCCAGCCGGATCCTGCCGGAATTGCGGTCCGATTCGCCAGTGACGTCACACGACGCCTCCACGAATGGCCTGATCAATGCGTGGAAAAAAATGAGGAATACAACCATCTAAAAACTGCATATGAAACATCTTCTGGTTGTCCTTTGCATCGTCGCTTCTGTAGGTGCGTTCGCACAGGCAGACAAAAATTTTTCCATTACCGAGCAGCAGCGCAAGCGGTATTTCCCTGAAAACAACATCTCCGAAAAGGACAGTATCCCAAGGGTCATACGCGATCACGACCCGTCCCCTTTTCACCTGCTGCTGCCAGCAAACCCGGTGGCTATGTCGAAGCTCGGTGCGGTCTATGAGCTCCGGCAGGATCATATGCCA
This sequence comes from Flavisolibacter sp., assembly GCA_036373835.1. GTDB lineage: Bacteria > Bacteroidota > Bacteroidia > Chitinophagales > Chitinophagaceae > Flavisolibacter. The sequence goes on from DASUVB010000001.1 coordinate 4,395, forward strand.
TGCATCGTACCGGACATGCGGAACTTCACGACCATGCCAAACGCCGGAAGTAGCCCGTTTATGACCGATCCGGGTATCTGGGTACCCTATTACAACCGCCACCCCCCGTATGGGCATTAAAAAACCCCTGCTGCATGCAGGGGCGATATTTTATTTCCGGGAGTTTTACCATTTATCCACTTCTTCGGAAGCTGTAGCAGAAGAACTGCTCGGTGCAGGTGTTTCAATTTCTGCCGCGATTTCTTCACGCTCATGCTCATGCTCCTGTTCTGCTTCATCGTGGTTGAAAGCGTCGAAATCAAAATCAGGCATTAGCTGTGTCTTCACATGGTCAACAGCTTCGGTGAGGGCCTTTATGAACTTATTGAAGTCCTCCTTGTACAGGAATATCTTGTGCCTGTCATAACCATTGTCATTAAACCGTTTGCGGCTTTCTGTGATCGTAAGGTAGTAGTCATTACCCCGTGTAGCTCTTACATCAAAGAAGTATGTTCTGCGTTTGCCGGCACGAATACGTTTGCTGTAAATGCTCTCCATTTTCTTGTCATTATTTTCGTACGCCACAGTAGTAAATTTTACAGTTAATTAAAGTTTTGGTTAATGTTCACAAATATAATTATGTTTTGTCAACAGCCAAATTTGCCGAATTATTGTCCTCCCGCAGCTGCCGGAGGTACATTTGATAGTACAATCCCTGCTTCCTGATCAGGGTTTCGTGCGTTCCTTCCTCGGCAATTTCGCCCTGTTCCAGCACCACGATACGGTCGAAGTGCAGCATCCCGAAAATGCGGTGGGTGATAAAAACAGAGGTCCGGTCTTTTAAATAATCCCTGAGGTTTTCAACGATCTCGTTCTCGGTCCTGGCATCCACGGCGCTCAGGCAGTCATCGAGAATGATCACTGGCGCATCCTTCATCAAAGCCCGCGCAATCGATACCCGCTGCTTCTGCCCCCCGCTGAGGGTGACGCCCCGCTCCCCGATCTGTGTCTGGTATGCATGAGGGAAATTTTCGATATCACTGGCGACGGCCGCCAGCCGTGCCGCTGCTCTCACTCCCTCCTGCGTTTTCTCGCGGGCGCCGAACGCAATATTGTTCTCGATGGTATCACTGAACAGGAACCCGTCCTGCGGCACATAACTGATCTGCCTCCGGAGACTTTGCAGTCGGATATCGGTGATCGGCTGCCCGTCGACGAGGATTGTTCCTTCCGTAGCATCGAACATCCGCATCACCAGCTGGGCCAGGGTCGTTTTGCCGCTGCCCGTACGTCCAACGATAGCAACACGTTCACCGGCACTGATGTGCAGGTTGAAATTCTTTATGGCTGTAATGCCGGTGTGGCTGTAAGTAAAGCGTACATCCCGGAACACGATGTCGCCGCGGATGGCCATATCTTTTTGCCTCGATGAACCCTGCACCTCCGGTACCGTATGCAGGAATTCATTCAGGCGTTTCTGCGAAGCCGCGGCGCGTTGGATCATGCTGGCCGTCCAGCCGATAGCGCTTACGGGGAACGTGAGCATGTTTATATAGATCACGAATTCAACAATGGTATCAATGCCGATATTCCCGCTTCCGTTGATGTAATAAATACCCCCGATCATGATAGTGAGCAGTGTACTCAGTCCAATGAGCAGCGTCATAGAGGGAAAGTACAGGGCTTCTGTGCGTGCCAGCCCGGTTGCCTGCCGGCGGTACTCTTCACTGCTGTCACTGAAATGGCCAAACATGGCCTCTTCCTGCACAAATGATTTAATGACACGAATGCCGGAGTAAGACTGCTGCGCATTGGTGGTTAGCCGCGCGAGCGCAGCCTGGAGTGCCTCACTTTTCCTGTGGATCACCGTGTTCACTGAATAGATAATGATGGCCAGTATGGGCAACGGCGCCAGCACATACAAGGTAAGTTCCGGGTCACGCTTGAACATGAAAAAAACACTCAGCGAGATCAATGTTACCAGGTTGATCAGGTACATCACGGCGGGACCGGTGAACATGCGCACGCGGCTGACATCTTCTGCCATGCGGCTCATCAGGTCGCCGGTGCTGTGTTTTTTATAGAATCCTGCGTCGAGGCCCTGGTAGTGGTCGAATACTTCGTTCTTCTGATCGTATTCTATATGCCGGCTCATAACAATGATGGTCTGCCGCATCAGGAACATGAAGAATCCCCGCAGCAGTGCCAGCACCAGGATTGTCACACCGCAAACCACAACGACCTCCATCCGGGTGAATGAACTGCCTTCTATTGCCTCGATGAACTTACGGACCGCAATATCATAAGTTGACGGTCGTGTTTTAGGCTGATAGCCTGGCAGTGTGCGCTGAACAAAGTCAATTATGTAACCCGTCACCTGGGGAGCCAGGACGCCAAAGTAGTTGGAGACTATAATGAAGAGTGTGCCGATGCCAAAGCGCAGGCGGTATTTCCAAAAGTATTTCCCTAGTGATTTCAGGTGTTTCAATGTGAAAAAAAGACAAATGTAATCACACTGCGGCTATCGGGCTTTCCTGCATTTCGGCAGTTCCATCCGAAGTGTTGGTAATATACGCCGTAAGGTCCCGTTGCATGGCTGCCCTGTAGCTGTGTGTAAGATCTTTGATGAGCGCATCAACTGCATCCGCCTGCACCAGGTTAATGGTACACCCTCCAAAACCGCCGCCCATCATCCGACTGCCCGCTACGCCCGGGTGGTGCCGGACGGCATCCACCAGGTAGTCCAGTTCGGGACAACTGACTTCGTAGGCGTGGCTGAGACCCGCATGGCTTTCGGACATCAGTTTGCCCAGCGCCCCGATATTCCCGGCCTTTAATGCCTCACACGCACGCAGCAGCCGGTCATTTTCTTCCAGTACGTAGAGGCACCGGCGGTGAATCTCCGCATCACGTGGAAGCACAATTTCGTTCAGCATTGCAGGCGTGGCATCCCGAAGGCTTTCCACTGCCGGGTATTTTTCCCGGACCCATTCGACACCCCTTTCGCACTGCTGCCGACGGGTGTTGTAGGCGGTGGTCGCAAGATCATGCTTCACGTTGGTATTGAATAACACGATCCGGTAGTCATGCAGAAGCAGGGGCACGTATTCAAATTCGAGCGAACGGCAGTCCAGGCGCATTGCATGATCCTTTTTTCCAAACAGCGATGCAAACTGGTCCATGATTCCGCATCTGACACCCGCGAATTCATGTTCGGCATCCTGCGCAATGCGTGCGAGTTCCATTTTTGTGAATCCCAAATTCCAGATCTCATTCAGCGCATAGGCGGCAGCGCAGGAAATTGCCGCGGAAGATGACAGCCCGGCACCCACCGGAATATCGCTTTCAATCACCATATTGAATCCACCCGGCGAACCCCCTCTTTTTTTCATACCCGCTGCGACACCGAGAATATAGTCGGGCCATCTGCGGCCTGACGGGACCAGGTCAGCCAAGGGAATGTCAAAGGTTTCGCCGAAGTGGCCGGAAAACAGTTGAATGCGTTCATCGGCGCGCGGACATGCGGCCACATACGCCGCGTTCCCGATCGCCGCGGGAAGCACATAGCCCTGGTTGTAATCAGTGTGTTCTCCGATGATGTTCACGCGTCCGGGCGAACGGAACACGCGAGGGGCGGAACCAAATCTTGCCTGGTAATGTCGCCGAACATTGCTCAAAGGGTCTTCGTGCATGTTACACCGGTTGTTTGCAGGTCATCTGTAGTCAGGTTTACGATCACAAAGGTATCGCCAGCAGGTTCAGCAGCAGGCTGCACCGGTTCATTGAATTATCCACGCCCTGTTAAAAAATCGCATCCTGGCGGTATGGGGTATAAATCTTGCTTTTCCAGGGTAGCAAATGTTGGATATGAAGAAAATAAAGGTTCCGTTCAGGGGCAAGGGACGACAGGTACACTACAAGGTGGAAACAATAGATCTTAGTATGACACCGGTGCAGTTCATGAATGTTTATTCGGTTTTTATTGATGATCCCGATTTACAACCGGTGGTCGGTGAACAT
>DASUVB010000002.1:0-6068 GCA_036373835.1 Flavisolibacter sp.
GTGCTGGGTGAGCAGGTTCCCGAACTGGACCTGGAAGGTCTGGACCGGCTGCGCGTAAAGATTGGCTTTCTTTTCCAGAGCAACGCTTTGTACGATTCCATGACGGTGCGTGAGAATCTCGAGTTCCCGCTGAGAAGGCACTGGATGGATATTTCACAAAAGGAAGTGAACGAGATGGTCATGGACGCGCTGGAGAACGTGGGGCTTTCCTACACAGTGGACATGATGCCGGCTGAATTGTCGGGAGGGATGCGCAAACGGATCGCCCTGGCAAGAACGCTGATCCTGCGTCCCGAGATCATCCTGTATGATGAACCGACAACCGGCCTCGATCCCGTCACCGGCAGGGAGATCAGTGAATTGATGATCGAAATACAGGAAAAATACCAAACATCCTCCCTGATCATTTCACATGATACCCGTTGTATCCGGCTGACGGCCGACAGGATCGTTGTACTGATCGATGGCACCTGTTATGCGGAGGGTACCTATGATGAACTGGCAACATCGAAGGACAGGAACATTAAACAATTTTTTGAATAATGGCACGGCGAACAATTAATAACCTGAAACTTGGAATTTTTGTCCTCGCGGGCCTGGCGGTCCTGATCATATTGCTGTATGTCATCGGCAGGAATGAATACCTGTTCGGGAACACCTTTGAACTGAAGGCTCGATTTGAAAACGTAAATGGATTGATGCCGGGCAATAATATCCGCTTCGCCGGCATAGATGCCGGTACGATCCGAAGTGTGCAGGTGCTTGATGATACGACCATCGAAGTGACCCTGCGGGTCCGCAACGACATGAAAAAATATATCCGGAAAAATGCCGAGGTAAGTATCGGCACTGATGGGCTCATGGGCAACAAACTTTTGAACATACGCTCCGCGCGCGTACCAGCCCCCCTGGTAGAAGAAGGAGATATCCTGGTGACAGCTCCGGGTGTGGACACGGACGAGATATTGAAGGTGCTCAATGCCACTACCGGCGATATTGCGGTCGTGGTGTCCGAACTCCGGAAATCTGTAAAGCGCTTTAATGAAAGCAGTGCGCTGTGGACCCTGATCAGCGACGAATCCGTTCCTGCGGGCATCAGCGCTTCGGTATCAAGAATACGCATGGCTTCGGCACGAATGGATGATATGATGGCAGGCCTGGACCTGATCGTAACGGATGTGAGAGAAGGAAAGGGAACATTGGGTAAACTTCTCAGGGACTCAGCCATCGCGCTCGACATCCGCGCGTCCGTGCAAAAACTAGGTTCCATTGGTGCGAGTGCTGATTCGCTCACAGCAAGGATATCAGTCCTGGTCAACAGCATCTCCCGGCAGGTGCAGAATCCGGACGGAACTGTACATGCATTGCTGGCTGACCCGAAGATGGCTGAATCTGTCAGCAAAAGCCTGCAGCACATTGAAGAAGGCACCAGGGCATTTAATGAAAACATGGAAGCCCTCAAACACAGCTTCCTGTTCCGCGGTTATTTCAACAAGATCGAACGCAGGAAGAAGGAAGTTACCACTTCTGTTTACTGATAAACTTTCTGCAACATTTGGGGAGTTTCATTACGCAACTTTTAATATCTCAACGCTTCGTCCTGCTCCACTACAGGAAAATCCGCAACTCTTCGTCGTTGGACGATTCGGCCGAACCCTCATTTTTTTCGTGGATGTTTGAAGTTGGTGTGGTGAATGCGAAAGTATCGTGTTTATCCAGCCGGGTGCCTGCGTCGGCCCGGAAAATAGCAGCGAGCAGGCCAAAACGATTTTTCAGTTCATGAAGCACACTTTCGGATTTTGACCAGGACTTGATGTCGACCTGGCCGCGCACGTGCCTGTTGGATATTTCACTGATCCTGAGCAAACCATCAGCCGGATTGCGATTTTTCAGCGCATGTTGACCCTTGTATAATTCAAGCCGCAGGTGCGGGAAGCATTCGCTGAACTTGTCCTGTATATCCGAAACCGTCATATGATCGTCAATCGTGAGCAGCATCGTACTTAAAAGGTAGCAAAATCATCCAGGGTTGTGGATGATGGAAGTCAGGTGGGGTTAAAAGTTAAATGTTAAAAGTATAGGGTTAAAAGTTCAAGGGGGAATGATCCGGATCAAGTTGGCCGGGCACTTGTGCAAGTGAACATTTCTTTAGGAAAACTGTTTATACTCTTTTGTATAAATAACAGTAATTTTGCGCCATGAAAACAGAAGTTTACCGGCCTGAAATGGACGAGACCGACGATGACCTGCGGACGATCCACAGAACGGTTCAAAGTGAATATAAGTATGGTTTTGTTACTGATATCGAGGCGGATGAAGCACCAAAAGGCCTGACAGAGGATACGATCCGGTTTATTTCCGCGAAGAAGAACGAGCCGGAATGGATGCTGGAGTGGCGCCTGAAGGCGTTTCGCCACTGGCTGACCATGGAATCGCCCAAATGGGCCAACGTAACCTTCCCCGAGATCGATTACCAGGATATCATTTATTATTCCGCGCCGAAACAAAAAGTGAAGCCCAACAGCCTGGATGAAATTGACCCGGAACTCCGCCGTACGTTCGAAAAGCTCGGCATTTCGCTGGATGAGCAGAAGCGTTTGTCCGGCGTGGCTGTGGACGCGGTGATCGACAGTATCTCCATTGGCACTACATTCAAGGAGCAGCTGGCCGAAATGGGCATCATCTTCTGTTCCATGAGCGAAGCGATCAGGGAGCACCCGGACCTGGTCAGGAAATATATCAGCACCGTTGTGCCGGTTACCGATAATTATTTCGCGGCCCTGAACTCCGCGGTTTTCAGCGACGGGTCGTTCTGTTACATTCCCAAGGGCGTCCGCTGTCCGATGGAGCTTTCCACCTATTTCCGGATCAATGCTGAAAATACCGGCCAGTTCGAGCGCACGCTGATCGTGGCCGAAGCAGGCAGCTATGTCAGTTATCTCGAAGGCTGCACGGCGCCCATGCGCGATGAGAACCAGCTGCACGCCGCCGTTGTGGAGCTGATTGCACTCGATAATGCGGAGATCAAATATTCCACGGTGCAGAACTGGTATCCCGGCGACAAGGAAGGCAAGGGCGGCATCTACAACTTTGTGACGAAGCGCGGGATCTGCAAGGGTGTCAATTCCAAGATCTCGTGGACGCAGGTGGAAACCGGCTCCGCCATCACCTGGAAATATCCCAGCGTGATCCTGAAGGGCGATAATTCGATCGGTGAATTCTATTCTGTTGCCGTAACGAACAATCACCAGCAGGCGGATACCGGTACCAAAATGTTGCACGTGGGGAAGAACACAAAAAGCAGGATCGTATCAAAGGGAATATCTGCCGGCGTGAGCAACAACAGCTATCGCGGCCTGGTGCACGTGGGTAAGAATGCAGCGAATGCGCGCAACTTCTCGCAGTGCGACTCCCTGTTGCTTGGCGACAAATGCGGAGCACACACGTTCCCCTACATCGAAGTGAAAAATAATTCTGCCGTGGTGGAGCATGAGGCGACCACGTCGAAGATCGGCGAAGACCAGATCTTTTACTGCAACCAGCGAGGCATCGACACCGAGACCGCGGTGGCGCTGATCGTAAATGGCTTTGCGAAGGAAGTAATGAACCACCTGCCGATGGAGTTTGCGATCGAAGCGCAGAAGCTGCTGGCCATCAGCCTCGAAGGCAGTGTGGGATAAACAGGAACATTCAATTATAATACTAAACAAACAATATGCTGACGATTCGGAATTTACATGCGGGCATTGAAGGAAAAAAAATTTTAAAGGGGATCAACCTTGACATACGTCCCGGCGAAGTACATGCCATCATGGGACCCAACGGATCCGGGAAGAGCACGCTGGCCTCGGTGCTGGCAGGCCGTGAAGATTTTGAAGTAACTGACGGTACTGTGGAATTCATGGGAAAGAACCTTCTGGAACTGGCCGCCGAAGAGCGTGCCGGTGAGGGCATCTTCCTGGCGTTCCAGTACCCGGTGGAAATCCCGGGACTGACTACTACGAATTTCGTAAAGACCGCAGTGAATGAAGTGCGCAAGTACCGTGGCGAGGAGCCGCTGGATGCTGTGCAGTTCCTCAAGCTGATGAAAGAAAAGATGGCGCTGATGAATATCGACCAGGCATTGCTCAGCCGCTCACTCAACGAAGGCTTTTCAGGCGGTGAGAAGAAGCGCAACGAGATCTTCCAGATGGCCATGCTGCAGCCAAGGCTCGCTATCCTGGACGAAACCGATTCGGGCCTCGACATCGATGCCATCCGCATCGTGGCCAACGGCGTCAACAAGCTTCACAGCCCCGAAAACGCCGTATTGGTGGTAACGCACTACCAGCGTCTTCTTGATTATATCGTGCCGGATTATGTCCACGTCCTGTATAACGGCCGCATCGTGAAATCGGGCACGAAAGAACTGGCGCAGGAGCTGGAAGAGCGTGGATACGACTTTATTAAATCAGCAGTAAACCAGGGACAGGAAGCTTAATCATGAACATGATCGAAAATATCAGGGAACAATACCAGCAGTTGCATTCGGGGAACAGCAATGGCATCCTGCTTCCGGTAGAGCAGCAGGCATACCAGGTGTTCAATGAAATGGGTGTACCCGGTGCGCGGAACGAAGAATGGAAGTATACACGAATCGGCAACCTGTTTAACCGCGAATTTGTTTTTACACAGGGCGCACGCCATATACCGCTAATGGCGCAGGATGTCGGCCAGGTACGACTTCCAGGTGCGGAAAATGCCAATGAGCTGGTGTTTGTGAATGGCGCTTACAGTGCTGAGCTGTCGAATATTTTTTCAGCAGACCTCGAGATTCTTTCGTTGCAGGAAGCCGCGGCCGGAAAATACCGCGACGTGGTGGGGGAACACCTCGGTCACAGCAGCCGGTATCACCGGGACGGCATTCACGCACTGAACACAGCATTCGCCAGGGGTGGCATTTTCATCAACATCCCGAAAGGCAGGATCATTGAGCACCCTGTTTATGTATATCACATTACGGATGCACGGTCGGAGAGTGTCTTCTCACAGCCGCGCAGCCTGATCATCGTTGGCGAAAACTCGCAGGTGCAATTCGTGGAGACCTATGCCACCATCGGCATGTCGGAGTCGTTCCTGAACCAGGTGGTGGAAGTGGTGCTGCACCAGGATGCGCTGGTGGAATATTACAAAATAGAGAATGATGCCGCGCAGACCCACCAGGTAAATACCACGCATTTCAGGCAGGTGGGCAAAAGCGTCCTCCACACCGTGACGGTTTCACTCAACGGCGGGATCGTACGCAACAACCTGAACATCGCGCTGGAGGCTGAGCACAGCGAAGCGCATATGTACGGTCTGTATTTCCTGCAGGGCAGCACGCATGTAGATAACCATACAGTTGCCGATCACCTGAAACCGAACTGCCAGAGCAATGAAATGTACAAGGGCATCATTGACGACCATGCCACCGCAGTCTTCAACGGTAAGATCTTTGTACAGCCGGACGCGCAGAAAACAAATGCATTCCAGTCCAATAAAAATATACTGCTGTCTGATGCAGCGACGGTGAACACGAAGCCCCAGCTGGAAATCTTTGCCGACGATGTGAAATGCTCCCACGGCTGTACGGTAGGGCAACTCGATGACGAGGCGCTGTTCTACCTGCAATCGCGCGGTGTCAGCCGCAGGATCGCATTATCCCTGCTCGTACACGCGTTCGCGGTGGATGTGCTCGAGCATATCAGGCTGGAGCCCGTGCGCAACTACGTGGACCAGTTAATCTCTGAACGGCTTGAATTCAATATACAATGACAGCGACTGCCACGATAGGGAAAACTTTTGACGTGGACGAGGTGCGACAGCACTTTCCTGTGCTCAGCCGCCAGGTCAAAGGGCACCCCCTGGTGTACTTCGACAATGCAGCCACCACCCAGAAGCCCCAGGTTGTGATCGACACCATCGTGGAATACTACTCAAAGTACAATGCCAATATTCACCGCGGGATACATTCACTGGCCGAGGAGGCCACTGCTGCCTACGAGGAAGCACGGGATACGGTCCGCCAGTTTTTGAATGCACCTTCGCGT
>DASUVB010000003.1:0-6788 GCA_036373835.1 Flavisolibacter sp.
CAGGGACAGAAAGTCATCCAGCAGGTCGTTCAGGTGCTTGACCGAGCCCTTGATTTTATCGATATGCCGGTTCCGCTTGTCCTGGTCCTCGGCCGTTGTATATTTTGAAAGCAGCGATGCCGAGGACAACACGGTGCTCAGCGGCGTACGGAATTCATGAGAAGCCATTGATACGAAGCGGCTTTTGATCTCGTTCAGCTGCCGTTCCTTGTCCAGTGCTTCGCTCAGCTCCTGCTGCGACTCTTCGAGTCGCTGCAGTGCCTCTTTCAGGATCACCGTCCGCTCCTCCACCTTTGCCTCCAGTTCCGCGTTCAGGCGCCTCATTTCGTCGGTCACGCGCTCGAGCTGCTTCTGCTGGCTGATGATATTCTGTTCGATCATCTTCCGGTGGGTTATATCCACGACGAAGGCGATCACGAACAGGGCATCGTTCTGCCGGTAGGTGCTCAGGCTGACCTCTACAGGGAAATTTTCACCGCCTTTTTTCTGGCCATGCAGGTCCCGGCCATGCCCCATCACCCGGTTTTGCGGGTGGTCGTAGAACCCATCCCGCAGCTTCACGTGGCTGTGGCGGTACTGGGAAGGGATCAGGGTCTCGATCTTTTTTCCCACCAGCTCCTCTGTTGTATATCCGAACATTTTGCAGGCAGAAGGATTGACCAGCACGATGGTACCAGTGCTGTCGGTGACCACAAAGCCTTCGGTCGCATTCTCAAAAAGCGACGCCATGTGTGACTTGTCAAATTCCATTCTTGCAAAAAGTTTTTTGAGGTAAAAAACGATCAGGGTTGTCAGGACTATCAGGAAGATAACAAAAGTATACTTTGTCCACTCAGCGGGCGGAATATCCGGCACGCCGGTGAACAGCATATGCACACCCACTGTTACCAGGCTCAACACGCCCGCGATTACCGTAGCATTCCGGCGGTAATCAAACACCGACATGAAAATGACGACCAGCAGGCCGGTTAGGATCACCACGTACCGCGGATAGATAACGCAAAGCAGCACGGTAACTACGAAGGCGATCAGGGCCGAGGTGGCAGCCTGGCGGCGGGAAATTTGCGTCATGACGAAAAATAAGCAAGTGCAAACATAAGGGTTTACAGTTGCAGGAGTTCCTTTTCGAGCTCTATTGCCCTGGGAAAGAGGATGTTGTTTTCAAGGTGTTTGTGGTGCACGAGGTCATTGTCAAATTCACGCAGGCGGCTGAAGATGACATGGTGATTGGTGCATGCATCGCCGGGCACCGTGTAGTTATCGGTAAGTTCCCGTAACCGCGTCAGCATGTCCTCCATTTCCTGGTGTTCGTTCTCGATGGATGCCAGGGGCTTGCGGAGCGTCCTGACGAAAAGGCGTCCATATACCTCCCTGCGGCTGTAGGTGCTTTCAATTTGCTTGATATAGGGAAAGATGATGTTCTCTTCCGTCTGATTGTGTTTTTCCAGGTATTCGGCCAGCTCCCTGAAAACGGACAGCACTTTTTTCAGGTAGGGGAATTGCCTGGCGTGTGAATTTACAAACGATTCCAGGCTGCTTTCCAGGTCGGGAAGCATATAGGTCACATAGGCATGGTGCACATTAATGATGTAGTCGATCAGGAACCCGATCTTCCAGGTATCATAACGGAGATTATTGGGCATGCTCACCTGGCGGGTCAACACTGTAAGCTCCCCGGTGATTTCCTGGATGTCAAGGCCCTTTGCCGCACACGCATCCTCCAGCGTCACCTGGCCGCTGCAGCAAAAATTAATGCCGTGTTTTTTGAAAACATCGGCAGTACGGTAATCAGACCGTACAATGTCGGACACAGTATCTTTTATTTCCATGACAGCCCCTAATAAACGGCACCCGGGTTCTCCTCTACCAGGGTTTCGCCTTCAATAAATGTCGATATACTCTTAATAAAATCAGTTTTGTTCTCGCTGAGCAGATCGCCGATGGTTGTCTGCGACAGCACCGTTTTCAATTTGGCGCGGATGCCTTCCATCTGGTTATGCAGGGGACATGGATTCATTGAATTGCATTCCTTTACCCGCAAAACACAGCTGTTAATGGAAACCATGCCTTCCGTGAGATCGATCATGCGCACCAGTGGAAGCGACAGGGTTTCCTCGTTGATGGTAAATCCGCCGGAGGGTCCCTTTGATGAATTGATCACACCTGCTTTCGCCAGATTTTTGAGGATCTTTCCCATGAAATGCCGGGGAACGGCAAGCTTTGCGGCAATTTCCTCTACCTGCACATAGCGCTTTTCATCCTGCATCAACGCAACGTATAAGATACCCCGGACCGCGTAGCCAAATGATTTGGAAAAGATCATAAAATGGTATTAAGCGGAACAAAAATATTTTTATGCTATACGTGCACATATGATTTATGTCATGTAAGAGACTGAAACATCTCAAAAAGACCGTTTTTTAAAAAATCTTTTACTTTACTGAAACTCTTGCAGTTGCAGAACGGATCCCGACAGTTGACCTGGAAAAGAATTTGCCTCCTGAACCTGAGCATCGTAGCGCTTCTTGGACTTATACTTCGGAGTAAGATGATATTCCCGCTACCCTCCCTCGACTACAAGAATTTCCTCAATGCGCATTCCCACTACGCTTTTGCAGGCTGGGCAGGCCTGGCATTGATCACGCTGATGATCTACGGGTTGCTGCCGGCGATGGTTTCGTCGAAGCGGATCTACCGGTGGATCCTGGCCGGGACGCAGGTATCAGCGGTCGGCATGCTGGTCTCCTTCCCGATCCAGGGCTATGCCGGGTGGTCGATCTTTTTCTCAACGCTATATATTGTTGTCACTTATGTTTTCGCGTGGGTATTTATCCGTGATCTCCTGTCAGCACCCGTAACGCGGACCGTCAGGCTGCTGGCTATCGGGGCGGTGGCATCGCTGGTAGTTTCTTCAATTGGTCCGTTCGGCCTGGCCTACATCCTGATCACCAAATCAGCCAAATCGGTCCTGTACCGCGACTGTATCTATACTTACCTGCATTTCCAGTATAATGGATTTTTTACCTTGTCGGTATTTGCACTGGTCTTCCAGTCGTTCCGGTCCCTGCTGGTAAATCACGAGAAAGCCGCCTGGCGTTTCGGCCTGTTCACGGTGCTTTCCCTGGTGCCTTCGCTGTTCCTGTCGCTGCTCTGGCACGAAACCTCCTGGTTCTACTGGGTGGGTGGGCTGGGCTGCGTATTGATGATGATCGGCCTGTATTATTTCCTGGCGCTGGTACGGCCGGTGCCGTTCCGCCAGCATTTCAACAGCCGGCTGGCGATGATATTGTTCATTTTCTCAATGCTTTCGTTCATACTGAAAACGGTCCTGAACCTCGGTACGCTGCTGCCCCAGCTGGGTCACCTGGTTTTTGCCGACCGCCCGCTGATCATCGGCTTCCTGCATCTCGTTTTTCTTGGATTTATCACCTTTTATATACTGGCTGTTTTTTCAGAGGAAGGAATATTCGGGTACAGGCGCCGCAACTGGGTCCTGGTATTCACTACCGGGATCATCGCCAACCAGGTCTTCCTTATGATCCAGGGCCTGGAGATCCTGTTCAAAAGCAACAGTGAACTCTACAACCGGTTATTGTGGGTCGCCGCCATCTTCCTTTTCGCCGGTGCCGTCATGATGGCCGTTGCAGCCTGGGCAAAAAAAAAGGGCCATGAAGCATGGCCCCTGCAATAAGGAAAAATTAATTCTTGCCGTCGTTTTTCCGCATGAATTCCAGTGTAGCCCTCGCTTCAGCGTCTGACAGGTTCTGGTTAGGCATGCGCACTAGACACTGCTCCAGCATTCTCTGTGCGGCGGTATCCTTTTCGATCATTTCGTCGACATTGGTCGAGAAGTTCATGATCCATTCCGGCGTTCTGCGGTCGGTGACGCCCTTCCATCCTGGTCCGACCAGCTTTTCATCAGTCAGCTTGTGGCAGGAAGCGCACTTCACATTGTAAACGTTCTGGCCTTCCGCTACCATCTTCTCATCCAGCGGATGAGTAAGCTCCACATTCCTGTACTTGCCAATACCCTTGGGGTCGGTACTTGCACCGTCCGTGGTTGTTGATGTTTCACTGCCCGCTTCTGTCTTACCGGAGTCATTACAGGCAGAGGCTGTTAAAAGAACTGCGGCCGCTGCAATTGCGCTGAAAAAATAATTACGATTCATAAAGCTGTGGGGTTTGTATTGAGTGTAACAATTATAATGCCTGTCAAGGTTTTGTTAAGGCGCAAACTTAGAATCCAGATATCAATATCCGATATGATAAATATCATCTTTTCCGATGACCGGTATCACCGGCCGCTGCCTGATCCAAAAATACTTTTGCGTGATTAAGACACCAGAGTCTTTAATAACAAAATTAGTACGTTGGAAATTCTATTACAACCTCTTCAGACAGCGAATAAAAACAATCACACAAACTACCAATCTATGTCACTTCGATCAATCAAAACAATCGCAACAATCGGTGCTGCCATTCTGATTACCGGCAGCATGTTCAGTTGCAAGCCAAAAGGCGCACAGTCGGCCGTTGTCGGCGGTTCCGCCAGCAAAGCTTATGTAGCACCCGGCAAGTACGACGAGTTTTATAATGTCGTATCCGGGGGTTTCAATGGCCAGATGAGCATTTATGGTATTCCCTCCGGCCGCATGTTCAGGATCATCCCTGTGTTCTCGCAGTTCCCTGAGAACGGCTATGGCTACAGCGAAGAGACCAAGCCGCTGCTGAACACATCGCATGGGTACGTTCCCTGGGATGACCTGCACCACATCGCGCTGTCCACCACGGGTGGTGCGCATGACGGGCGCTGGGCTTTCGGTAATGCGAACAATACACCGCGTATTGCACGTGTCAGCCTTTCCACGTTCCGCACCGAAGAAATCATCGAGATTCCCAACAGTGCCGGTAACCACTCCTCACCATTCATTACAGAGAACACCGAATATGTTGTAGCGGGCACCCGTTTCAGCATTCCCATGGACAATGACAATGGAGATGTTCCCATCAGCACATACAAGCAGAACTTCAAGGGTACCGTAAGCTTTATTGGTGTTGACCAGAATACCGGTCGCATGAACATCGATTTCCAGATCCTTCTTCCTGGTGTAAACTTCGACCTGGCACGCGCCGGTAAGGGCAAATCAAAAGACTGGTTCTTTTTCAGCTGCTACAATTCTGAAAAAGCCAACACCCTGCTCGAGGTTAACGCCTCTGCAAAAGACAAGGACTTCATCATGGCAATAAACTGGAAAAAAGCCCAGGAATATGCCCGCAGTGGAAAAGGAAAGAAACAATCGGTTACCTATGCGCATAATGTGCTGGATGAAAAAACCCATACAGCCACATCCACAATGATGAAGGAAGTGCTGGTGCTCGATCCGAAAGACTGCCCGGACATGGTATACTTCATGCCCTGCCCCAAGTCGCCGCACGGTTGCGATACGGACCCCACGGGTGAATACATCGTCGGCAGCGGAAAACTCGCAGCCATTATCCCGGTATTCTCTTTCGACAAGATCCAGAAGGCAATTGCCGACAAGAACTACGATGGCAACTACGATGGCATCCCGGTACTGAAGTACGAAGCCGTTCTGCATGGTGAAGTGCAGAAGCCTGGTCTTGGACCCCTGCACACAGAATTTGATGGCAACGGTAACGCCTATACTTCTTTCTTCGTTTCTTCCGAGATCGTGAAGTGGGATGTGAAGACGCTGAAAGTGCTGGACCGCGTGCCTACTTATTATTCCATCGGCCACCTGTCTGTACCTGGTGGGCCTACAGCCAAGCCGCACGGCAAATACGTGATCGCTTACAACAAGATCACAAAGGACCGCTACCTCCCTACTGGTCCCGAGCTGACGCAGAGCGCACAGCTGTACGACATCACCGGCGAGAAGATGAAGCTGATCCTGGATTTCCCAACCACGGGTGAACCACACTATGCTGAAGCCATACCCGCTGATATGCTGATGAAGCGCAGCCAGAAGATCTACAAGATCGAGGAAAATAACCACCCGTACGTGGCAAAAGGTGAAGGACAGGCCAGGGTGGAGCGCAAGGGCAATGAGATCCACGTGTACATGACCGCGATCCGTTCGCACTTTACACCGGACAACATTGAAGGTGTGAAAATGGGCGATGTGGTGTACTTCCACGTGACCAACCTGGAGCAGGACTGGGACGTTCCGCATGGCTTTGCTGTGAAAGGCGCCAACAACGCCGAGATCCTGGTAATGCCTGGCGAAACTCAGACGCTGAAATGGACACCTGATCGCGTGGGTATCCACCCGATCTACTGCACCGACTTCTGTTCGGCTTTGCACCAGGAAATGCAGGGTTATGTGAGAGTGTCACCCGCAGGAAGCACTGTTCCTCTTGCATTCACGACTGGTAAGTCGATCCCATCCGCAAACGGACAGTCAGCAACGACACCACAGACACCACAATAACATAAAAGGGGCAGCAGCAATGCTGCCCTTCCAAAACTTTCATTTATGAAAAAATTATTCAGCTTTTTATTCGTAGCAGCGATTGTCCTGGCACAAGCTTGCAATGATAACACCGGCGATGAATCCACTGCGGTGGCTTCGGAAACAACCACAACCGGCGGTGGACAGTCGGCGGTACAGGACGATGAATCACAGAAAGACGTGGTAAAGGTGGCCATGAGCTCCCCTGACCACACAACGCTGGTAGCAGCGATTAAGCAGGCGGAACTCGTGGATGCGCTGTCGAATGCCGGGCCGTTTACTGTTTTCGCACCAACTAACGCAGCGTTTGACAAG
>DASUVB010000004.1:0-3127 GCA_036373835.1 Flavisolibacter sp.
TTTCGGTGTGAATTTTCCTGCCCGGAACATACTGCTGGCATTGATGCTGCTGCTGCACACGACAGGTATGTCGCAGGAGATCTGCAACAACGGCATTGATGATGACCTGGACGGCAGGGTGGACCTGAATGATGACGACTGCACGCCGACGGCATTCCCCATCCTCCGGAATCCTTCTTTTGAAAAGATCATCCGTTGTCCCGTTTCTTATTCCCAGCTGCAGTATGCGGCGCACTGGATGCAGCCGGCAGCAGGTGCCGCGGGCTCGACGGACCTGTACCAGAAGTGCGAATGCGGCTCCTATGAATACATTACGCTCATGGACCGCATTCCATTACCGCCACCCGATGGCACCGGCTTCGCCGGCATATTCGACATCCGGAACTGGATGGGGCAGGGACGTTACAAGGAAAATGTGACGACCTGCTCGTTGAAGCCGCTGCTCAAGGATTCATTTTATGTATTTGATTTCTATACCGGCTTCTTGTCCGGCAGCATGGTTCCGCAGAACAATTATCATTCGTACACCCCGGTGAGCCTTTCGATATACGGCCATCCTTCATGCGGTGCGCTGCCCTATGGCTCGGGAAGCGACAGCACCTGGCGCAACTGCCCGGTGGCCGCCGATCCTGCGTGGGTGGAGCTGGCGCAGGTGAGCGTGAGCGGCGGACCGGGACAGTGGGTACGCACGCGCGTGGAATTCAAGGCACCCAAGAATATCATGGCATTTGTGATCGGACCCTCCTGCGGGCAGAGTCCCTATGGCGGTCCCGATGATTGGTCCTATTATCTGCTTGACCAGCTGCTGGTGTATAAAAAAGAGGCATTCGATATCCCGCTGATCTCGCGTGCCGGGGATGTGTGCGCGGGCACGCTGACGCTTACCGCGCAAATGGGAACCGTGCCCGAGGCCTGGCAGTGGTACCGCGATGGCATCGCCCTGCCCGGCGAAACAGGAGCCCAGCTCCAGGTGACGCGGTACGGCTATGGCGCAGGCGATTATTCCGTACGCGCCGCCATTGGTGGCAAAACATGGTTGTCGCCGGAGACCATTGTAGCGATTAACGACGTACAATTTTACCTGCGGGATACCATTGCTTTCTGCGGCGACAGCACCGTTTTGCTGCAGCCGGATATCCCCGGTACGATTTGTCCCTATACCCGTCAATGGCAGGACGGATCAGCCGGAACGGCATTTACGGCTACCTCACCGGGATTGTCCTGGTTCGAGACGGACAAAGAAGGCTGCCGCTTCCGCGATACGGTTTATGTGATCAGCCATGCAGGTCCTGCGGCAGACCTGGGAGCGGACACGATCCTGTGTCCCGGCGACGACGTGGTGCTGCAGGCCGGGAACCCGGGCATGCAGTACCTGTGGCAGGATTTCTCCACGGGCGCATCGTTCACGGTGACCCAGGAAGGGACGTATCATGTGCGCGTGTCTGATGCGTGGTGTACAGATATTGATACAGTACGTGTACGGTATGACCGCCTGCCGGAGATCCATTTTTCTGCGGATACCATTCTGTGTGAAAACGAGCAAAAGCTGCTGGCGCCGGAAGTATACGCAACGGATTATCTCTGGAGCACGGGCAGCACGGCACCGGCCATCACCATTTCAATGCCGGGCACCTACCTGTTACAGGCCAGCAACCCGTGTGGTGTTGCAAATGGTTCGGTAAACATTGTTGCCAGTCCCTGCAACCTGCTGTTGCCGACTGCCTTTACGCCCAATGGCGATGGGCTGAACGACCACTTCGGGCCGGTCACCCACCGCTTCATGATGACTTTTGACATGAAGGTCTTCAACCGCTGGGGCCAGCTGGTTTTTGAAACCCCTGATCCTTCCCGTCGCTGGGATGGCACCTTCCGGGGTAAGCATGCATCCATGGGGGTATATGCCTGGGTAGTGTCGTATACCGATGCTGCGGGCCGGCAGCGGGTAGCGCGGGGAACGGTGGTGTTGATCAGGTAGTAGAGAATATAGTATTGACCAGGGCGAAGGGAAACAAGCGATTATTTAAAATCAAAAAGGCCATCTATGGATGACCTTTGTTGCGGACCGGACGGGACTCGAACCCGCGACCTCCGCCGTGACAGGGCGGCATTCTAACCAACTGAACTACCGATCCTTCGTTGGGGTGGCAAAAATAGGGGAGTTCCGGAATCGTGCCAAATGAAAAAAGGGAGTTTTAATATTTCTTTTGGAGGCTTTGTAACTGAGTGGTTGGATCCGCTGTTCACGCTTTCAGAAAAAGTACGGAAATTTAATTGGTGCTCCACTTGTAGCTCATACGGCAACCCTTCGCAAACCTAGGATAGCCTCCGGGAGGGATTTCAGCCCTGAGGTTAACAAAGGCCCATGGCGGGATTGCGGAATCCCATCAATTTCGGACATTACGATGATCCCGGGATTTTTACAAGATGGCCACATGAGAAAACTTTTGATTTTTATTACACTCGCCGTCGTTTACAGCTGCGATTGCATTCAACGCGCTGAGGGTATTGTCCTGGAGGCGGAGTCGGACACCCCAATAGCTGGTGTTCGTATTTCAAACGTTGATGCCAACAGCCAGGATTCAGCAAACACGCGCACCGTTTTTTCTGCAGCTGACGGGCGCTGGCGGTTCACCAGGATCACCGGCGGGTTTCGCAGGTGTCCCGGACTAACCCTATATTTTTCCAAACCCGGGTACAGGACATCTGCGACATCTTTAGGGGCGGAATCGGCAAATGACACTATTTACATGTACAGGGAAGATATTCTTGTAAAATGAGCATGGAGGCTATTTATTCCCGAATGAACAAAAAGCACCTGTATATCGCTTTCCTGGTTGTGTTGCTCCAGTCGTGTCAGTCAGTCGGCATGATGGTATCGGGTGTTACGCGCCCGAAGGTCGAGAATCCTTCCACGCTTCTGCGGTTTGCACAACGTGCCTGCTTCGACACCTCAAAAATTGCCATCTCCACGTTCGATGCTTACATGCAAAATTTTGGAACATTCGGACTGACGGAGGTCCATGTTTTCACCGCCGATGGCATCTATGTACCGCTCCCTGGGAAAAGCAATACATGCGGGCCGGACCCCGCCGCCTTCCTCCAAAGCCTGCGTCCGTTGGATATTTCC
>DASUVB010000005.1:0-2942 GCA_036373835.1 Flavisolibacter sp.
CTGTCAAGTTCATTTTCCAACCCGCGGAAGAGGGTGCACCAAAAGGCGAAGAGGGCGGCGCAAGCCTGATGGTGCGCGAAGGGGTGCTGGACAATCCGAAAGTGGATGTGATGTTCGGGCTCCACATCAATGCACAAACACCGGCAGGACAAATCAAGTACCGCGAGGAGGGCATGATGGCTGCGGCAGACTGGTTCACGATCCGGGTCATGGGCAGGCAGGCGCATGGTGCACAACCCTGGATGGGAATCGACCCGGTGATCGTAGGGACACAGATCGTTCAGGGCTTGCAAACGATCGTCAGCCGGCAGGTGGACCTCACGAAAAATCCCGTGGTGATCTCCACAACCATTTTTCGTGCAGGCGTACGGGAAAATATTATCCCGGAGGAAGTCACTATTGCCGGAACGGTGCGCACGCTCGACACAGCGGTGCAAAATGATGTATGGCGGCGAATGGAACGTACGGCGAAAAGCATCGCAGCAGCTGCAGGAGCGACTGCGGAAATTTCATTTGACCGCAAAACGCTGGTAACATATAACGATCCTCCGCTGACCCGTACCATGCTGCCCTCGCTTGCCAGGGCAACACGCGGCAATGTCATCACCATGGAAGCTGTGACCGGGGGCGAGGATTTTTCCTACTTCGCAGAAAAGGTTCCCTCGCTGTACTTTTACCTGGGGGGCATGAAGCGTGATGCCGATCCCGCCACAACTGCTTCTCATCATACGCCTGATTTTTATATTGATGAAGCCGGGATGCTGACAGGAATAAAAGCGTTTTGCTACCTGGTAACGGATTACATGAGGATGCAGGAGAAGAAAAAACGGGTCACTGGAAAATAAGGTAAGCAACAAGGCTCATGACATAAGCAATGCCGGTCATGTAGAAAAACTGGATGGCAGGAATTTTCCAGCCTTTCGTTTCACGACGCACCACTGCGAGCGTACTCATACACTGCATGGCGAACACGTAAAAGATCATCAGCGAAATGCCCGTCGCCAGCGTGAAGAGACGGCTGCCATCTTTTCGCCGTGCAGCGTGCAATTTATTGCGCAGCAGCATGCCTTCATCGTCTTCCCCTACACTGTACAATGTTGCCATGGTGCCGACAAAAACCTCTCGTGCCGCGAATGATGTGATGAGGGCAATACCGATCCTCCAGTCGAAGCCGAGGGGTTCGATCGCGGGTTCAATGGATCTGCCAAGGATCCCCGCGTACGAATTTTCCAGCCGCTCAGCGGACCACTCCACCTGCAGCGAGTCCGCAAGCGAAGGCTGTTGTGCGATGGCGGTTTCGTACTTCGTGCTCACATCGGCCATTCGGTTGGCAGGACCAAAAGTGCTCATAGCCCAAAGTACCAGGCTGATTACCATGATGACCTTGCCGGCATCGAAAACAAAAATCCTTGCCTTGTTGATCATGGCCTGCGAGATGTTTTTCAGGCGCGGGGAACGGTATGTAGGAAGTTCCAGGATGAAAAAGCTTCTTTCTTTGATCCTGATAAACCATTTCGCTATCATAGCTACGAACAGTCCCATGAACAACCCAAGCAGGTAAAGGCCCATCATGACCAATCCCTGGAGGTTCAGGAAGCCAAGCAGGTACGTACTCGGAATCACAAGACCGATCAGGATCGTATACACCGGCAACCTGGCCGAGCAGCTCATCAAAGGCGTAATCAGGATCGTAAGCAACCGTTCCTTCCGGTTTTCAATGTTGCGTGCGCTCATGATGGCGGGAACTGCACAGGCAAAGCCGCTGATCAGCGGCATCACGCTTTTCCCGTTCAATCCTACGCTTCGCATAAGCCTGTCCGTTAGAAAGCTGATCCTGGCCATATACCCGGTATCTTCCAGGATCGTGATCAGTCCGAAAAGGATCATGATCTGCGGAACAAATATGACGATGCCACTGAGGCCCGCAACAACACCATTGATCAGCAGGTCACTGAACCATCCTTCTGGCAGCGTGGTGGACAGCCAGGAGCTGGTAGCGGAAAAAGCCATCTCGATCCACATCATGGGATATTGTGCCAGCCAGAAAACACTTTGGAACAGCAGGAACAGTACAAGGAGCAGGATGAGGTAGCCCCACTTGCGATGCAGCAGCACGTTATCGAGTTTGTCTGTGAGAATGGTTTGCTGCAGCGGGTCGGGTTCCGTCACCGCCACCTGCATGATATGCTTGATGCGGTGATAACGCTGGAGGATCTCCGTGGCCTGGGTCCTGGTCGGGTTGAACTGGTTTTTCCGTTCGATGTTTTCGATCGTGTCCTGTGTCACGTGATCCAGGTCGAATTCTTCGTGGTTGATCAGGTAATGAATAGCGGAGTAATCACTCGTTCCGGCCACCACTTTTTTCAGGTCGTCAATGGAGGAGGGCGCCAGTTGCCTGTTGTCGATGAAATCACGGGCGGGGACCTTGTACAGCCGGGAAGCCGTTTGCTCTATTGCCTTTTTGAGCTGCGGCATTCCCTTTCCCTTCCTGGGATTGACAGATACAACAGGCACACCCAGCTCGCGTTCCAGCTCATTCAGGTCAACGCCGATGCCTTTTTTCTTGGCCAGGTCCAGCATGGTGAGTGCTACGACCACCGGCTTTTTCAGATCGATGATCTGTGAGCAGAACAGCAGGTTGCGCTTCATATTGCTGGCATCCACTACTACTACCAAAACATCAGCATGGATCGCCCTGTCCTGGTCCATCAGCACCCTGTAGCTTACCCATTCATCCAGACGCTTCGGATACAGGCTGTAAGTGCCGGGCAGGTCAATGATGTTCCCGGATATCGTGTCGGAAATGGAGGCAGTACCCGTCTTTTTATCAACGGTGACGCCGGGAAAATTCCCAACCCGCTGGTTCATACCTGTCAGGGCATTGAACAACGACGTTTTGCCACTATTGGGATTGCCGACAAGGGCTATATGAATAAGTTCTT
>DASUVB010000006.1:0-3126 GCA_036373835.1 Flavisolibacter sp.
AATGGCAATGGGAAATAACTTTTTCATTTCAGTTTTTTTATACCATCCTTTGCTGCAGCGGGGATGTTGTTACAGGATCAAAAGTATCCAGGGCGGAAGGCGGGAACGAATTTTTTCGGCAAACGTGTGCTGCGGGGAGGCAAACGGTGAATGGAGAATGGAGAATTGAGAATGGAGAATTCAGGACACAGCGCACACAGGGAGCACGGCGTGCACGGTTGTCACTGTGTTCTCTGCGCCTTCTCTGTGCCCTCTGTGATACAATAAAAAATTGAGAATGGAGAATTGAGAATGGAGAATTCAGGACACAGCGAACACAAGGAGCACGGCGGGCACGGTTCGAATTCAATACTTCCCGGGACATTCAACAGCTTTGTAAACAACCCAGCAACCGCCGGAGATTCATCCAACATTCAACATTCCGCAAGCGATCATCCCACAAACTTTTCAGCCCGGTCCAGGTAGGACTGGTCGATGACGGCGCCGAGGCCCGGGACATCGGGCACATCGATCACGCCCTTTTCGAGGTAGCGGATACCGCCGATCACCGGGTCTTCGGTGAACATCAGGGGCGTGTCGAAATCGCAGTGCTGGATGTGATCATTGCATAGCGCAAGGTGTGCCGCGGCCGTCATTCCCAGCCGCGATTCCATGAAGCCGCCGACCTGCATATGTATGCCTGCTTCCGCGCCCAGGCGGGCGATGCGAAGACCTTTATGAAATCCCGAAGACTTACCCAGCTTGATGTTGAACATGCTGCAGGCCTTCAGCGCAATGAGGCGCTCCGCGTCATGATCATCGCCACAGCTCTCGTCGGCCATGATGGGGATCGGCGATGCTGCGGAAACACGCCCCAGCTCCATGAAACGGTGGCGCAGGATCGGCTCCTCGCAGTGCTCGATGTTGTAGGGTGACAAAGCTTTCAGTATGGCAATCGCATGATCGGCGGTCTGCCATCCCTGGTTTGCGTCGATCCGCAGGGGATGCCGCGAGCCGATGCCTTCACGGATGGCGCGGATGCGCTCCACATCCTTTTCCAGCGTTTCACCCAGCTTCACTTTGACGGCCGGGTATCCCTGTCGAACAAGATCGATCGCGTCATTCTTCATTTTCACCGGGTCGCCAATGCTGACGGTATAATCCGTTTCGAGCACCTTGTTCCTGCTGCCGCCGAGGAACTGGTACACCGGCACACCCGAATGCTGCGCGGCAATATCATGCAGCGCGATATCGAATGCGCTTTTAATGCTGGTGTTGGCATAGATCGTCTTATCCATGATGTCCATGCACCCGGCAATGTTCAGCGCGTCCCGGCCCTTCAGCACCTGCGCGAAATACTGCCCCACGATGAAGCAGGTGTCCACGCTTTCGCCGTTGATCGACATATAGGGGCTGCATTCACCATAACCCGCACAACCGTCGTGCGTGCGGATGATGACCACGATATTGCGGACATCATTGATGGGCCCAAGAGAAATAACGAAGGGTTCCTTCAACGGGATGAAAAGCTTGTAGATCTCGATCGTCTCGATGGTTGTGCCGGTCATGCGGAAATTTTGTAAGAATAAAGGTAAATGCAGCCGTGAAAGGACAATATTTTTTGATTTTGCACGATTTATGGTAAGAGATTCAAAAATCAGCTATGAAAAAGACCCTCGCCCTGCTTGCCCTTTCCGTATTCCTGTTTGCTTCCTGCTCTAAAGACGATGTTGACGAGCTGCCGCCTGCCACACAGACCGGTGCCAATACTTTCGGTGCGAAGCTCGACGGAGGCCTGTGGGTGCCCCGGCAGTTCAGCCTCGGTACGGGAACGATACTCGAAGCACGCCTGAATGGCACGAACGGGTTTTTCATCAACGCCAGGGATTTTTCATCTTCCCCTACAGAAAAGGAATTCGAGATCTATATTGCCTCCATGACCGGGCCCGGTACCTATCTCCTGAACCAGAATACATCCCGGTTTCCCTACCAGTCGGCCAGCTATGGCTACTATCTTATCCGCAAGTTCATGCCGCTCAATGAGTGGTTGACCAGCAGCCAGTTCACGGGCAGGGTGGATATCACGAAGTTTGACCAGGCTGCGAAGATCGTATCCGGCACTTTTGAATTTACCGCCGGCAGCGTGGACAGCACCGCCAGCCCCATCACGGTATCAGAAGGACGTTTTGATGTGATCTATCAGTAATTGCCGAATTGCAGGCGGAGTCCTGCGGCAGCGATGACAGGATATGGAACACGGCTGTCCCGGTGAAGCGCATCAGACGGGTAGTCCGACATGGGGATCCATGTTTTCAGCTCCGTATAAAAGAAGAAACCGATAGAGAGCGGAATTTCAATTCCCAGTCCGGCATCCAGTGTCAGCCGGGTGAAATCGTGCGTCCCGAGTGCCGGTGTTTTAGCCAGCTCATAATCCGCCTGGCTGATGTCGGAGGACAACGTGTTTTCCGCTCTTGACAGCAGGAGACCAAATCCACCGAGTATGTAAAAGCTTTTGCCGGCTTCGGCATCATGCCTTCCCGATACAAATTGTTTCAGACCTGCAGACACCTGGCGAAAGCGCCAGCTTCCCGATACATTATATTTCCTCGTCGCCGGTGCAGGACTTCCCGGACGTGCGGTTGCGATGAAGTCGTTGTCAAATTTCCCGGGGAGAAAATAGCCGATCTGCACGTATGCGCCTGTGGTGTTTCCGAAGAAATACTGGCCGGAGACATTCTGGCCCAGCGTAGTGAACTGTTGCGCGGCGCTGAAGTTGCGCATCGCGGCGACATCCGTGGCAATGGAGAAATGTGACTGGCCGGATACGGACAGGCAACATGCAGTTACAGCAATAAGCAGGATGGAAAATTTTCTCACAGCAGTAAATAAGCCATCCCGCACGGGCGGGATGGCTAAGAGTTTGGTTATTTCCTGAGCGTCAGTTCCTTGATCAGGTGCGACGCGCCACCTACTTTGTCGATGCACCACAGCACGTAGCGGATATCCACGTTGATGGTGCGGTTCAGGTCCTTGTCGTATGCCAGCTTGTGGCTCAGCGCCTCGTAGTTGCCATCGAAGGCCAGGCCGATCAGCTCACCCCTGGCGTTGATCACAGGGGAGCCTGAATTTCCGCCGGTGATGTCGTTG
>DASUVB010000007.1:0-2520 GCA_036373835.1 Flavisolibacter sp.
ATGTAACCATCACGTTCCTGGATCACACTGTTGACGGAATTTGAGGCAAGGCCGTTCGTTACTGAAAACTGTTTAAATGCAAACTCCCTGGTCTGCTGGGCTTTCACCGGCAGCAACGGCAACATGAAAAACAGTATAGTAATGGCTCGGCTCAATGCAATTCGTGTTGTTCAAATGTAAAAACAATTCCTGCTGAAGGAAAACAGGCCGTGCAGCCGAAGGGCGGCTTCATACAGGCTTTCGCGCATTTCACCGGTGCAAGTATAATGAATGGCCTGAAAATGCGGCGAAAACTGCCGGCAACTGATGAGCCGTTTTTTCCATTTCATACACACCTCCCTTCCCCGACTGGCTTTCTCCCGGCAATTTCGCACCGCAATTAACCAAACAAACAACGAAACCATGAAAAGATTATTTATCGTGCTGGCACTGCCGGCAATGCTGCTCGCATGCAAAAAAGACAATGTAAATGAAAATGTGTACAAAGGCAGCGATGCCACTGTATACCATGGCAAGGCCTGGAGCTGGGTGAAACTCGCAGAGAACGGTGCTCCCCAGCAACTGAGCCTCACCATTGACGACGCCGCGCTCAACACCGTTACGCACGGGAACGAGGGTCCCCATTCCCACGAAAACAACATCATCGTGCCGCTGCACGACAAGGCCAAGCAGGCCACACCATTTGAATTCATCATGCTGAACTGGAACCCGGCAGGTCACGAGCCGTCAGGTATTTATGACCTCCCGCATTTCGACATACATTTTTATACTACCTCGCTGTCCGATGTCATGGCCTACACCGACCAGGCGAAGCTGAACACGGACCCGGCACCTGCCTACCTTCCTGCCAACCATGTCGGTGGCGCGCCCGTACCAACCATGGGAAAGCACTGGATAGACGTAACATCCCCCGAGCTGGGCGGACAGGTTCCCTTTACGCAGACCTTTATTTATGGATCATACAACGGCGACATTGTGTTCTACGAGCCGATGATCACACTGGATTTTCTGAAGAACACTGCGGCCTTTGAAAGAACGCTGCCGGTTCCGCAAAAATTCAAGGTGAGCGGATATTATCCTACCAAGATGCTGGTGATCCGCAAGTCAGGCACTGTAAATATTATCCTGGACGGCTTTGTCTACAGGCAGGCCTCGTGAGAAAAGAGCTTCGGCTCTTTTCTCAATTCAAGCTGTGATACCTGCAGATCATACAACCGCCCCTTGCCAACGGCGTTTACGGTTATCAACTTTACCTAAAACCAACAACATGCGATACAATATTTTCAACCAGATCCACAAAGGCCTGCGCGCCATGCTTTATGATACAGCGGTGCTGCTGCAGCAAACTGATTTTACAGACCCATCGGCAACCGCGGTTGCTGCAGACCGAACCAATGCTGTTCTGAAGATGTTTGAAGACCATGCCAGCCACGAGGACAATTATGTGTTCGCTGCCATCAGCGCATACGAGCCTTCCGTAGCTGATGCCTTCATGCAGGAGCATCACGAGGATGAGCGGCTTGCACAGCAGGTTGCCGACAGCCTGCAGGCACTTGAATATGCTTCAACCGCCGTGAAGCCCGAAATGGCCATACAGCTGAACCGGAACTTCGTGGCATTCCTGGCCTTTAACCTGTCGCATATGGAAAGAGAAGAAAGCGTGATCAACAGGCTTCTCTGGAGATACTACAGCGACGAAGCCATTATGCAGATCCAGCAGCAGGTGATCGCGTCGCTCTCACCGGAAGCAGCAGCAACCGGTACCGAATGGATGTTCAGGGGCCTCAATGACAACGAGATCATCGGCTGGCTGAAAGGTGTCCGGGCGAATGCCCCTGAAGAGGCTTTTGAGAACCTGGTCGCAGCAGCGGCGAATTTCCTTCCTGCAAACCGTTTTGATACCATCATTAATGCAGTGAGCATCCGCAGTGCCGTTGCATAAAAACTCCATCATGAAAAAGATCATCATCAGCCTTTCGGTTGTGGCTCTTGTCACAACAGGTTCCATCATTGCCTGCAATAGTGATAAAAATCCATCGAAACTGAGTGAAGGCATTGACATGCCGGAACCGTCCTCCGACGATCTTGTGAAAAAGGGTCAATACCTCGTTACGATCATGGGTTGCAACGATTGCCACTCCCCGAAGGTCATGACACCCCACGGGCCTAAACTGGACAGTTCAAGGTTACTGTCCGGCCACCCGGAATCCATGCCGGTACCGGAGATTGAGCGAACCGCATTGAAATCATGGGTGCTTTTTAACCACAACCTCACTGCGTTTGCAGGACCCTGGGGTGTATCGTTCGCTGCCAACCTGACTTCCGATGAAACAGGTATCGGCAACTGGACAGAGTCACAGTTCTTCAAGGCGATGCGTGAAGGCAGGTACAAGGGTATGGACAACACGCGGCCCATGCTGCCGCCCATGCCCTGGGAGATGTTCAGTCATGCGACCGACGAAGACCTCCGCGCGATTTTCGCATACCTGAAGTCAACACCGCCCGTCAACAACAGGGTGC
>DASUVB010000008.1:0-4644 GCA_036373835.1 Flavisolibacter sp.
CGTGGTATCGCCTTCGGAAGTCACGTGCACCGCCGCCTGCTTTTTTTCAAACTGCAGCCGCATGGAGGAAGTAACCTCTTCCACCAGGTCCTTCATGTCCAATGGCTCGTACTTCAGCTCCACTTCTTTCTTTTCAAACATCGAAAGCTTGAGCACTTTGTCCACCAGCAGGGACAGCCGCTGCAGCTCATTTGCTGAAATGTCGAGGTATTCCTTTGTTCGCTGTGGATCCAGCGATGCGTTGAAGTTCCGCAGGGCTTCTATGGCAACACTTACCGTGGCGATTGGTGTCTTCAGCTCGTGGGTGATGTTGCTGATGAATTCATTCTTGATATCAGCCAGCCTTCGCTGGCGCAGCAGGTTCCTGTACAGCACCGAAAAAGACAAGGTGGTAAACCCGACAAGGAAAATCGAAAAGAGTATGGGCACCATGATCCTGCGCAGCAGGTACGGTGTTTTCCGGTCAAGATCAAGGTGGTAGGTAACCGGCCTGGTAAACCCGAGCGTTACCTGGTGAAAGGCCGGCTCGTCACGCTCGGCGGCCTCAGATCTTAAAATCCGGAAAGGAATATTGATATTTTGCTCGGCAAGTCGCTTCGCATACGCGGTTTCGAGTTCCCGTACAGTTACAGAATCCTGCAGCGAATCAATCTCGAACAGGAACTGCATCAGCTTGTTCTTCCTTCCGCCCACTATCCGGCTGAACATCTGTATGGAATCGTCGTGGTTGCCCGGCCTCATCACGATGGTGCCCGAATCGCGTGCCCGCTTCAGGATAATATCGACCATGTTGCTGACCTTGCGTTCTGTAGCAAAGCGTTTCTGGGGACCCGCACCCTGTCGCACTATGACCCTCCGCGCGGTGTCGCCCAGCACGAGGCTGTCGATCTTCAGCTTGCTGCTCTGAAGGGAGAACACGGTCTCACGGAAGAGATAATTGGTGCGCATATCCAGCGTACGCCCTTCACGGTCGTATGCTTTTTTCAGCCAGTACACCTGGAAAGCCGCAATCGCCACAATCGTCAGCGCCATCAGCACCGGCAAGATCTTTATGTTCCTGGCCTTTTGCATTCGCGCAAATTTACCCTTTTCAGCCCCCTGCAGGGAGTGTATTAACCATTATTAACGTTGTGCCAGTGTATATTAACGTACTGTAAAAAGGGAGACGGGAGACGTGAGCCCGGAGCCGATAGCCGGGAGTCGGGCTCCGCCCGCCATAGCCTTGAGCGAAGGCGGGAGAAGGGAGATGCGAGTTGCTGGTTGCTTGTTGCTGGTTGCTTGTTGCTGGTTGCTGGATTTTCTATCGAATCCCTTAAACATGCACTCCACTCTAAACTCTAAACCCTAAACCATGTTGTCGAGACGGGAGTCGGGAGTCGATAGCCGGGAGTGGGGGGTGGCCTGCCATAGCTTTGAGCGAAGGCGGGAGAAGGGAGATGCGAGTTGCTGGTTGCTTGTTGCTGGTTGCTTGTTACTGGTTGCTGGATTTTCTATCGAATCCCTTAAACATGCACTCCACTCTAAACCCTAAACCATGCTGTCGAGTCGGGTGACGGGAGACGAGAGACGGGAAATTTTAACTGATTGCGTGTTGAGAGCAACCCTCAAACACCGAAGCGACAGCGAGGTATCAAACCTCAAACAACCGCAGCGAAGCGAAGGTCTCAAACCTCAAACGCACCGAGCGACAGCGAAGGTGCGTATCAAATATCCTTCTCTTTCAAGGGTCCGCGTTCACTGTCCTCGCGTTCCTTTTCGTACACCGAAATGCCGACCTTCCATTCGGGAAAATAAAACTGCATGGTGATCTCTACCTTTACTTTAGGATGCCCGGATGATGCCGGGGTGAGGGTGAATACAGAGCCGGAGAACTTCCGGCTTTCGGCGGGCTCCTCAAACCTTCCGCTGAGCGAGTACGAGTATCCGTTATCGAGGTTCACAGTCATGACACGGAGCTGGTCGTACAGCCACCTGTACTTTTTGCGCGCCTCTTCGTATTCTTCTGTAGTGAGCATCACCGCCTGCCAGGAATAGATGGACCGCGGCGAAATGTATTTTGTAATGGTGTTCTCTTCCGCGGTCTTGAACTCAAGCAGCGTCCCATACTCGACTGTCTGGGGGTTTTCATGTAAGACTTCTCCCTTAATCCCCGAAAAATGATTCGGATAATCAGAAAGCACCTTCTGCAGGGCATTCCTGAGGTCGTTATTGGTTACCGGGAGCTTCGGCTGCGAAAAGGCCAGGATCGGAAGGAGACACAGTACAGCTAGTTTCAGTTTCAATGCGGGTCGCTTCATGGATATTTTAACAGGTTAATAATACCAAAATAGACAAAAGCTTCGTTTTGTCAATATTAATTCCTATTTTTCTCCACGCTTTTTCCACATAAATCATCCATTATGAAAAACAGAAACATTGTCCATGCCCACCAGGAAGTCGAGATTTACAGGGATTACTACCGGCCCTCCTTCAACTTGTGGCGCTTTGCAAAGTCGATCTTAGGTGTGTTGCTTTTCGGATCATCGACGGTTTCGCGGAGCTACGTACCGGCAAAAAAGAGAATACTCAAATAATTGAAAACTCCCCTCGCGGGAGTTTTTACTTTCCCCCCATTTTCTGCAGTTTCATAGTGAATATCAGCATATAAAACCGGCCCAGGGTATTGGTGCGTGTGTCTTCAATAAAGTTGGTTCCCGTGATCCGTACCACATTTACATTCTGCGACAGCAGGTCGAACGCCGTGAGGCGGAGTTCCGTCCCTTTCTTCTTTCCAAACACCTTGATGAGCGACCCATTACACATTAGGTAATCAACATTATATTCTTCGGCGCGGCCCCTGTTTGCAGTGTAATCCACATCCGTTGCCAGCCTGAAGCCGGCGGGAAGCGCAAGGTCGGCCTCACCCGACGCCGTATAGGTAACATAAGACCCGTTCAGCAACGATTGCGGCGTTTTTAGTTGCTGATGATCGTAAAGAACTGAAGTATAGGTGATTCCGCCCCCCAACGACACATCAGCACCCTCGCCCCCAAGGTTTAGCCGCAGTTCCTGGCCTGCCATAAAGCAATCCGTAAATGTCCTTTGGCCGTTGAAAACCCCTGGTTCCCGAAGGATGTTCAGCCTTGTGTTGAAGTTGAAGCTTGCCGTATTCAGGCGGTTCAGCGGGATGCCAAGGTTCATGTTGCTGCCCACCGCATAGAATCCCGGCAGGTTCACCGGTCGTAACGTTTGCGTGCCATCGGCGTGCATGGTGACGTCGTTGCTGATCTTATCCACGGTGTTGCTGGCGGTAACCTGGAGGAAAAGACTCCGGAACGATGACGGATCAAAAGCGTTATAGCTGATGGTAGCTGTGTTGCTGAACTCCTGCACCAGGGACCTGTTTCCCGTGTAGTAATAGGGTGGGCTGCTCATATCCACCGGTTCCATCAGCTGCGTGATGGATGGCTGCCGGGTGCTGCCCCGATACACCAGCTTGAAACTTTTCGTCCTGCGGAACTGGTACTGGTAAATGGCGCTCGGAAAAAGATCGCGGTTGTGCATGAACGCACCGCTGCCCGTTTGCAGGTGCCGGTCTTCAGTTGTGATATCCTGCAGGGCAACACCGGCCTGGATGGTGTGCTTTTTTCCTGCAGCCCTGAAGTTGATACCCCCGCGATGATACTCCTGCTGCCTTTCGAAATTTCCTGACAATGAATCATGCCGCAGGTCATACCTGCCCGTGTTCCGGTTGAAGGAGGCAATTTCACGCCGCGAAACATTTGCAGATTGGCCATAGCTGTAATTCACTTCCATGATCATGACCCGCCCAAGCGGCTCCGTATAGGAAAAGCCCGCTAACCGGTTCCGGCTCTCCGTTATTGACTCGCCCGATACATCCTGGGGGTTAAGTGTGCTTTTCGTGGTCGTCACGTACTTTCTTTCCTGGTCAGAGGCCATGTGAGTGGCGATGACCGACAATGTCCTTCCCCGCTTCCTGGATCGCTTTCTTAGCACCAGGTTATTGGTGATGGTGGTGCCGGCCCCGGTTGAATGCAATGCTGCAATAGTTTCATTGAAGGCTTCCGCCGTGTCGGCAACATGCCTGCTGAAATCCAGCGAGTCCGCGGAGCGCATTCCTGATGACAGGATGCTCAGTGACGGATTATAAATTATAGAGAACGAGGAGTCCAGCAACAGGATCATGTTCATATTCACCCGGTGTGCACGATTCTCACTGGTGGCGGCACTGCGGTGGGCCGTACGCCATGCAGTGTCCGTAGAAAATGCCTGTCGCAGCCTCACCGATTGCTGGCTGTTGTCCTGGTCAGTAAAAAAATAGCTGCCGTTGACGTCAAAATGGCGGCTCCACGTATCGCGGTAATTAAGCCCGCCCTGCATCGAGCGCGTAATGCCATTGCCCTGGTTCCCGGTGTTCAGCATCGGCATGTAAAAAGATCCCGATGAAGGCATTTGAATGCCCGTTCCGGAAATCGATGCCTGCTCGCCGAATGCGCGAACACCAGTTCCAAAAACACCGATCATCTCTGAAAAAGAAAATCCCGCGTTGTTCGTATTATTAGCCTTGGCAATAATTGAAGTCTGAGATGCGCCGCGGAAAATATTCATGCTTCCCCCGCCGTCATAGCGTTCTTCCGTGCCATA
>DASUVB010000009.1:0-7433 GCA_036373835.1 Flavisolibacter sp.
AAAGAGATCTCGCGGTACGCCTGCTCCGCCCAGAGGTTCAGGTAGTGCACAATACCAAAGTGCGTGCTGGCCACGAAGCCGATCACACCCCTGTCCTTTGCAAGCACATATTTTTCCGAGAGCGTTTCCTTCACCGCAAAGCGCGCGGTGTTGTATGTATAGAAGTTACCGGCATTGCAGCCCAGTCCGAAAAAAAGCGGGTATTTACCGGGATTGTTATAGTTGTCCGGAACGTCCAGGTTGAATTCGAGGGTTGTGGCGGAGGAGTGCCCGAAATATGTGATCAGGCTGATACCCTCCGTGAAGAGGTTCTGCAGATGCGTGGTCGACAGCTGCTGCACCGCGCTGGCCGATGTCTTGCTGAATGTTGTCACCTTGCCGCCAAACAACGTGTCCCTGATCACGTTGCCGTAATTATCCATGTACTGGTCGATGATCGCGCCGAGCACCGGTTCATTTACACCCACGATATGGACGACGTTCTTCATCCATGCCTTGTCGGCAATTGCTGGAGAAACAACAGCCTGCGCCTGCTCGTACTGCATGACCTTGTCCAGGTACACAGCAACTTCATCGCCATTAATGACCGACAGCCGGCCGATCGGGATGAGCGGCAGGGAGCTGCCGGGTTCCGCCGTCAACAACTGGTCCGACGCAGGTGAACCAAACGTAGGCACCAGGTTAAGTTTTGCAAGGTTCTCCTGGTAAACAGCACTAAGCGGCTCCAGGATCCGCTGGTCGCGGTATACCACGCCCTTGCCGATGATAAAGATGTGCTTGGGAGCTATAGGGAAATTATTTCGTGCGAAGCGGATAAAGTTCCGGATCGCCGCGGGATTCTTGTGAATGCCAAATCCAAACTGGTCAATCAGTTCATCTGCGATGTACACCTGCACATTGAAAGAGCCACCGGTTGCAGAACTCCTGTACTGGCGGTACTGGTCAATGGGGTTTGCGCCCGTCGTGGAATTGAAAAGCACGGGGTGCGTGATGATCAGGTAGTCACCCACATTTGCAGGTGCAGCATAGTTTTTGAAATTCCGGGCCTCCAGCGTATTGATAGCCGTCACATTGGACGCCTCCTGGCTTACCAGAACGAGCTGCCTTTCAGTGGCTGAGGGTTCCAGTACAAATTTCACGACCGGGGCAGCGGTGATATCCCCAACATACCTTTTCCCATTTGTAATATCGTAAAGAACAGGCGCCGTGCTGCCGTAATTAAAGTTGCTGATCTGCAGGTAATTACCGTCAATGCTTTCCGGGAGGGTAAATTCAAAGTTGCTGGCCCCGCCAAAGTTGAACTGCCGGGGATAGTTGATCTCGTACTTATGGATCACCAAACGGTCGTTCTGGCAGGTAACGCCACCGCTGGGCAGCGGGATACAGCCGATACCAGAAATATTAGTGACTGTAACAACAGCTTCATTGCTGCTGATCACAGTCAGTGGAAAGCTCGTTGTGTCAACCGAATAATTAAAGAAGTCCACCTGCCTGCCAAAAACCGAGTCAGTATTGATGTTCACCCGGTACCTCCGGGGGTTGATGGCATTGCCCGAGACCGAGATACGGAACGTGGGAGTTGGTCCGCCATTGAACACATACAGGTTCGATAATGTTTGCGTATTGCTCCCATAAGTCACACCCGCCTGGCTGGAGGTTGAGGTGATGTTGGATGATGTCCATCCCTCTCCCCTGTCATAGGAAGATGAGTACAGGTATTCGCCCACATTGACCGCGTATCCCATGTTCAACTGGTCGCGGAAGTATTTGCCGGCGGTGTACATGAAAGAAGGTTCCACCGGAAGTGTTGTCCCGGATACATTATTTGGTGTTGTCGTAAGGCGAAGGTTGTTCCCCGTATTCGTGTGTACCGTCAGGAAGTATGCAGACGTGTCAGATTCAAGGCTCCATTTGTCGTTCAGGTGAAAGGATGGGTTACGGTACAATTCGCGGTCGGGTTTCCCGTCGTTCTGCTGTCCCCAGAATTCAATATAATCGCCCGTTCCAAACGTCCCGGTTGCGATGCTGGTAAAAATAGGTACCTGAACACCATTGCGCCATAGCTGGAATTGTTCTGCAGGTGTTGTGCCCAACCCTGCAGCGGATAGCACCGTTTGCGAAATGCGGTGGACTCCGTTCCTGCCTACCTTGAATTTGTAGTAGGTCTGGGAATGGTTGATCCATTCATTATTGTACACCTGTCCCTGCGCCAGCAGACCAAAGCCGATCAGTATGACAGTAAAAAGATTTTTCATTGTGGCAGTTTAGGTACGGGTTATTTTTTCTTCCTGTTTTTATCGTTGACCAGGTCAAGCTGCAGGGAAAAAACATGTGTGAATAAAGGATTTGACTGGTTGGCAAGGTTCGTCAGGGCATAATCGATCTGCACATTCTGGATCCGGAAGCCTGCGCCGGCGCTCGGCTGGTAAATCCAGACCTTCCTGCGGTTCAGCGTGTCCCCGTCGGCCAGTGCCTGCTGGAAATTGTTGATACCGCCCCGGATAAAGAACCCGTTATTCAGGTTCAGCTCCAGGCCCAGCTTCGGATCTACATTCATGAAATCGCTGCTGATGATGGCATTCCTCCTCCCGTCAAACGTCATATCGAAATTGGCTTCAGCCAGCAGGCTCACTTTCTTCCCCAGGCGGAAATCACGCGCAATGCCTGTGACAAGGCGTGGCGCCGTCAGCTCGGTTGATTTGACCGGGATATCGTTATTCGTCAGGTAAAGCACTTCTTTTTCCTTTTCCGTAAAGGAGAAGCTCCAGGTGTTAAACGTGGTCGTGATGTCACGGCCGGCCACGCCAAAGCGCCACTTTTTTCCGTGGACCTGCAGCCCCGCGTCCAGTCCAAAGCCCCATGCCTTCGCAAACTTGCCGACACTGCGATGGATCACCTTGGCATTTACGCCGAAATTCACGGTGCGGTTGGGGGTCTCTTTGATTTTGTTGGCCAGCGAAAAAATGAAGGCATAATCAGCGGACGAAAATGTCTGGATATTATTGTAGTTCACGCTGCCATCAGGTTCCACCAGGTATAACGTATTCGGAATGTCGTCCACGGCAAAACGAAGCGCCGTGATGCCGAGGGTCCTTTTTTTACCCGAAAGCGGGATGGCCACGCTGGCATAGTCATACTTCCCGATGCCGGAAAAATATTCGGCATGCATCACGTTCACCTGCGCATGTTCCCGGACGCCGGTCAGGCCGGCAGGGTTCCAGTACCCGGCAGATCCGTCCTTTGTGGTTGCAACCTGGGAGCTGCCCATGGCAAGCCCGCGTGCACCCGCGCCCACGTTCAAAAAATCATTGACGTATACCCGGAACTGAGCCGAAACAGGGAGGGAAAGGGTCAGGATCAGCACAGAGAGTGCCAGGTGGTTGATTTTCATTGATGCAATTTTCGGATAAGCAATGGATTTAGATGCCTTTTCACAGGTTTTGGCTGCATCTACAAAAATAATCGAAAGCGGCTCAAATTCATAATCTTACTAATATCTTTTATATGACCTGTAAACGAACGACTTACCGATAAATTGCCCTGCGCGCCCTACATTTGTTCAAAGCACAGCTATGAACCTGATCGAAGAACTGCGCTGGCGCGGCCTGTTACAGGATATCGTCCCCGGTACCGGGGAACAGCTGCAAAAGGAAATGACGGCAGGCTATATCGGCTTTGATCCCACGGCCGAGTCGCTTCATGTGGGGAGCCTTATCCCGATCATCCTGCTGGTACACCTGCAGAAAGCGGGGCATAAACCCATTGCACTGGTGGGGGGCGCAACCGGGATGGTGGGCGATCCCAGCGGCAAGAATGCCGAACGGAATCTGCTGGGAGAAGCAGAACTGCAGCGAAACATGGAGGGTGTGCGGCGCCAGCTGGCAAAATTCCTCGATTTTTCAGCCGGGAAGCCGAATGCCGCTGAAATGGTGAATAATTATGACTGGTTCCGGGATATGAACTTCCTTCATTTCATCCGGGATGTGGGCAAGCACATTACCGTCAATTACATGATGGGAAAGGAAAGCGTCCGCAAGCGGATCGAGGGGGAATCGGGCATCAGCTTTACCGAATTTACCTACCAGCTGATCCAGGGATACGACTTCTACTGGCTGTACACCCATAAAAACTGCAGGCTACAAATGGGCGGCAGCGACCAGTGGGGCAACATCACCACCGGCACGGAACTGATCCGGCGCAAGGCGGGCGGCGAGGCATTCGCGTTTACCTGTCCACTGCTGACGAAATCTGACGGCAGCAAGTTTGGCAAGTCGGAACAGGGCAATATCTGGCTCGACCCGAAGCTGACCACACCCTACCACTTTTACCAGTTCTGGCTGAACGCGGCCGACGAGGACGCGGAAAAATGGATCCGCATTTTTACGTTCCTGTCGCAGCAGGAAATCGAAGACGTGGTAAGGGAGCATCACCTGGACCAGTCAAAACGGGTGCTCCAGAAAAGACTGGCAAAAGAGATTACAACCTACGTACACAGTCGTGAAGAATACGAGAAGGCCCTGGAAACAACAGAGAAGCTTTTCGCCCAGCAACATGCGCCCGCGGAAGAAATGTCCGCAGCAGACCTGGAAGGCATGGAAGGCATTGAGCATATCAGCATCGGAAGGGAAAAACTGGCAGGGGGAATAGATATTGTCAGCTTCCTGGCGGAGACAACCATTTTACCAAGCAAGGGCGAGGCCCGCAAGATGATCCAGAACGGCGGTATCAGCATCAACCGCAAAAAGATCAATGACATGAAACATACGGTCGACACTTCCCTGTTGCTTCATGAAAAGTACCTGCTGGTACAAAAAGGTCGAAAAAACTATTACCTTGTCGCCGCTGTTTAAAAAGCAACCAAATACGCTATGAATAAAGTCTTTGCCCTGGAAAATGAGAAAAGCTGGAAATCCGTTCATGTTACTTCCGAGCGACTTTACCTGATCAACAAATCGTATGATTCGGTTGATGATTTTATCAAAGGCTACAGCGACACCGGGATCGGCAGCAAGCTGCTGAAAAGCAGGAAGGAGATCGACCTGTTTGATATCTCCGCCATCGAGCACGCTGAAAAAGATCCAACGGACCTGGTGGTCTTCTACCAGGCCGGCAAGATCACACTCACTTTTAAAAATCCTGCAGACCTGGCGGAAGTTGCGGAGTACCTCGCTGCTGAAAGAAATCTGGCACCTTCATCGCAGCAGGTAGGTACCATGAAAGCAATCCAGTCACCGCTCATCGGGCTGGGATTCACCATCCTCCTCGGTTGGATCCTGTATGGCGAAGCACAGACACTGGAGGCCGGTGGAACCATCGATACGTCAGGACGGCGCGCATGGCTGAAAAGCCTGATGGCGACCGCGGCGGAAAAACTCGGTACTACAGGCGTCCTCGTACTGGCAGTAGTTGTGGGAGCTGCATTTGCGTATTTCATTTACAGGAACCTGCAGCAGCCGCCATCGAAGATCAGGTACGCATGATCTGCAGTTGGGCCTGTTGGTCATGCTTTCACAAAATGTGAGATCCCCTCGATAAGTGTATCGAGGTTGCGCGTAGTAGTGTATACATTCGGTGTGACGCGAACACCCGCGATGTTTTCCCATTCGATGCTGACGGTATGTACTTTGTACCGGTTGAACAGGAACTGTTCGAGCTCTGATGGTTTCTTTCCTTCTACCGACACCATACCGATAGCACAACCCCATTGTGGCTTCCGCGATGTGTGCAGCTTTACGCCGGGCAGCCCCTGCACTTTTTCCATCCAGTAATTTTTCAGGTAGTGCAGGCGCTTCTGTTTCCGTTCAATACCCAGCATCTGGTGAAATTCAAGCGCCTTTCCAATGGCCTGTTCGATGAAGAATGGACGGGTGCCAAGGTGTTCGAATTTCCTGATGTCGGTTTTATGCGGATCATCTGAAGCGAGGAGCGGATAGATCTTGCCAACCAGGTCCTTTTTGATGTACATCATGCCACTCCCGATCGGTGCATAGAGCCATTTATGCAGGCTGCTTGCAAAATAGTCCGCTCCAAGTGAAGGTATCGCAAAATCAAAATGTGCAAAGCTGTGCGCGCCGTCTACTACTACTTCAATGCCCCTTCGATGGGCCTCGTCTGCTATTTTCCTTACCGGAAGGATCTGGCCTGTCCAGTTAATGACATGCGTTACGTTCACCACCCTGGTTGCTGGCGTGAATGCACGGGCGTATTGCTGCACGAGGTAGCTCTCGTCTTCTGAAGGGAGTTCCAGGTTCACCCAGGCGATCCGGATACCGTCGCGCTTCTCACGCTGCTTCCACGCGTTGATGATGTTGGGATAATCCTGCTTTGCCACGACCACCTCGTCGCCCGCCTTCAACGGCAGGCCGAATATGATCGTTTCAAGTCCTTCCGAAGAATTCCGGTTGATAGCGATCTCCTCTGCGCTGCAACCTGCCGCGCCGGCGAGGTTCCGCCGCAGGGTTTCCCTCCCGAGGTCGAGCACTCTCCACATGTAATAGCTGGGTGCTTCATTGCTGAAATCATAAAAGCGCTTCATCGCCTCCTGGACGGTTTTTGGAGCCGGGGATACGCCGCCGTTATTCAGGTTGATGATGGATGGAGATACCGTGAATGACTGCTGCACATAATACCAGAAGTCTTCCTCCGTAGCCAGCTGGCCGGGATCAGTGCCCGCAGCTTCCAGCAAGGCGCGGTTCAGCTGGCGGCTCCATGCGGGGATCGCAAGAGAAGATAATACCGCGGCAGAAGCAACACCGGCGCGCTGCAGGAAACGGCGCCTGTCAAATGGTGGCATGGAACGTTTTTATAAATGTAACCATAACCCGCCGATGCTGAATGTCCGCCCGGCTTCAA
Source organism: Flavisolibacter sp. (assembly GCA_036373835.1). GTDB lineage: Bacteria > Bacteroidota > Bacteroidia > Chitinophagales > Chitinophagaceae > Flavisolibacter. The sequence continues at coordinate 6,853 of DASUVB010000009.1, forward strand.
TCTTTATGGTTTTATTCATCAAAAAATTTTGGCCGGACCTGCAGCAGCCTTATTTTTGCACTCCTTTCAGGAAATCTGGATGTGTGAGCTTGAGCTATGGTGTAACGGTAGCACTACAGATTTTGGTTCTGTCTGTCTAGGTTCGAATCCTAGTAGCTCAACGAAACCGGTAATTCTTTACCGGTTTTTTTATTGTCTGTTGGCAGGTTCCCTGGTTTCCCCTCGCTCTCGCTCTCGCACTGTTTCTGTCCCGCCTCTGGCGAGATCTTGTTCTTTCTTTTGTGCCCTAAAGAAAAGGGCAGCAGCCGCATTGCGTGAATGCCGTTACAAATGTCAGGCTGATTGTCCTCGGTCTTCCCTCGCTCTCGCTCTCGCACTGTTACTGTCTCTGCTCCGCCTTTAGTGAGATCTTGTACTTTCTTTTGTTTGCCCTAAAGAAAAGGGCAGCGGCCGCATTGCGTGAATTCCGTTACAAATGTCAGGCTGATTGTCCTCGGTCTTCCCTCGCTCTCGCTCTCGCACTGTTTCTGTTTCTGCTAGAATCTTCGCCCGCTGTGCAGGCGCGCGATGGGAAGTGTCCG
>DASUVB010000010.1:0-7543 GCA_036373835.1 Flavisolibacter sp.
GAAGCCATTACCATCGCCATCATCCTCGTGACCACGCTGCCGGTAATCTGGAAATTATTCTTTTCCAAAAAGAAAGTGGTTCCAACGGAAAACCTGACCAATGAACCCAAATCGTAAGTACGGTATTTTTTCCATTCCGGTCATTGTAGGAGCGCTTGGTTACTTTGTCGATATCTACGACCTGCTGCTGTTCGGTATTATCCGTAAGCAAAGCCTGCGCGACCTGGGCCTGGATGAGGCGCAGGTGCTGACCATCGGGGAACAGATCATATCCATCCAGATGGTAGGGCTGCTGATCGGCGGCATCATCTGGGGAATCATGGGTGACAAAAAAGGCAGGCTAAGCGTTCTTTTTGGATCCATTGTACTTTATTCCCTCGCCAATATTGCCAACGGTATGGTGCAGAACACCGACCAGTACATGCTGGTGCGCTTCATCGCCGGCATTGGGCTCGCCGGAGAACTTGGTGCCGGCATTACGCTTGTGTCTGAATTGCTTCCGAAGGAGAAAAGAGGTATCGGGACATCGCTCGTTGCCGGCATCGGTCTCACCGGTGCCGTTGTGGCATATTTTATATCGCAGGAATACGACTGGAGGATCTGCTACTATATTGGCGGCGCATTGGGAATGCTGCTGCTCCTGCTCCGTGTTTCGGTTTTTGAATCAGGTATGTTCCATGAGGTCAAAAAGCTCAATGTGCTTCGCGGGAGCTTCATGATGTTCTTCAATAACGGCCCACGGTTCAAAAAGTACATGCTGAGCATCCTTATTGGGTTGCCCACCTGGTATGTGATCGGGGTGCTGGTCACGTTCTCGGATGAATTTGCCAGGAATTTCGGCATTACCGAACCGGTAAGCCCGGGGAAAGCCATCATGTTTGCGTACGCGGGAATATCGGTAGGTGATGTGCTCATCGGGCTTCTCAGCCAGTGGCTGCGCAGCAGGAAAAAGGCGCTGTACATTTTCTATGCGATCACCGCCGTGTTCATCACGCTCTTCTTCCTGCAGCGGGAAGGTTCGGCCGACAGGATGTACCTGATCTGCGCAGGACTGGGTTTTGGTACCGGGTTCTGGGCCATCTTCGTAACCATGGCTGCCGAGCAGTTCGGAACCAACCTGCGTGCCACGGCTGCCACAACGGTGCCCAACATGGTACGTGGTTCTCTGCCACTGATCATCCTCCTGTTCCAATGGCTGCGAACATCCATGGACTACGTCACCGCCGGGATGGTCACGGGGATAATCATCATGTTGATCACTGTGATTTCTGCGGCATTTTCAAAGGAAACTTTTGGAAAGGACCTGAATTTTGTAGAGGGAGACCCGGTTGTTCCTTCGCCATAACTTGACTTACCTTCGCGGCCATGAAATTCCTGGTGATCCGTTTTTCATCCATTGGCGACATCGTGCTGACGACACCCGTAGTGCGGTGCATGAAGAAGCAGCTGAACCACGCAGAAATTCACTACCTGATCAAGCCGCAGTTCAAAATGGTGATGGAGGAAAATCCTTACATCGACAGGATTCACGTGCTCCGGGACGACTGGGACCAGATGATCGCGGAACTGAAGGAAGAAAAATTCGATTACATCATTGACCTGCACCACAACCTGCGCACCATGCGCGTGAAAAAGGCGCTGAAAGTACCGGCATTTTCCTTCAACAAGCTGAATATCGAGAAGTTCATTTTCGTCAAGCTGAAGTGGAACGTGATGCCCAAGGGCGTGCATATCATCGACCGGTACATGGAGACCGTTCGACCGTTCGGTGTGTATAACGATGGTGCGGGCATGGATTATTTTATCCCGGAGGCGGCAGTGACCAGCGACAGGGACATACCTGCCTCGCACCATCTGGGCTACGTGGCTATCGTCATCGGGGCTTCGTATTTCACCAAGAAGCTCCCGATATACAAGCTCCAGGAGCTGTGCCGGAAACTCGACCACCCGGTGATCCTGCTCGGTGCAAAGGAGGAGTTCGCGGAAGGCGAAGCCATCGCCTCGGTGGACCCGGTGAAAGTGTACAACGCCTGCGGCAAATTCTCACTGCACGAAAGCGCGGACCTCGTTCGCAAAGCAAAGGTGATCATAGCACACGATACGGGGCTGATGCATATTGCGGCGGCTTTCAAGAAGCCGGTCATCGCGGTGTGGGGTAGCACCACGCCCTCCTTTGGCATGGTGCCTTACTATGGCGACAGGTTCCTGGCCAGCCACGCGAAGCCATATGATGACGTGCAGGTTCACAAATTATGGTGCCGTCCGTGCACCAAGATGGGACGCCACCGATGCCCGCAGGGACATTTCAAGTGCATGAAAAAATTATCCATTGACGAGATCATTCGCAAGGTGAATATGCGGCTCGGGAGACAATGAGAATATTCGGGCTTCAATCGTACAGGTCCATACTCTTCACCAGGTCTCTTGTTTCCCGGTTTTTCTTAAACTTCCTGAAAAGACGCACGATCGCTTCGTCAGGCACCATGGGGTTGTATCCGACTTCTGCAAACAACAGCCGGTAGGTATAGAAGGCAAGAAGCACCAGCTGGCCTGATGCAGGCCGTTTGCCGGAATTGTCCAGGTCATCGAGCTGGCGCTTCAGAACGGCATACCTGTTTGCATATTCGACAATATCACGTGACGTCATTGAATCTAGCGGGCGTAGCTTGGAAAAACGTTCGATCTCTTTGCTGCTCATGAAATACAAACCGATCCGGTTCAGCGTATCTGAATGGGCGAAACCCAGGAGGGTGGTGGTGTCCCAGCGTTCCCGCTTTTTGGACGAAATGAAGATCATCAGGTTGCCGGATTTGCTGAATTCAAAAACGGCGAAAGAACGACTTCTTTTTTCATTGTTGATCAATGAGGCGTACACCCGGCCCCCTGCTGTATCGGTTTGCTGGACAACATTCTTCACGACACTTCCCGGGCGTACGGACACCGGCTGCAGATCCCAGTCCAATGCCCTAGAGAAAAGGGTGTCACCCGAAAATTTAAATTCTACGATGTGATTTCGCATGAAGGCATACCAGCTGCCGTGCAGGTTGTTTTGAGCCCGGACAGGCCCAAGGCAGCACGCAGTTAACAGCAGTATGATCAAAATTCTCACAGGCCTCCGATTAAGCATGTAAAATACATTGGGTTGCCGGTTAAAACATGACAATTTCAGCAATCAGGTCAGAACTCGAATTCTTTTACGGAACTATGATGCAGGATGCGCTTGCTGAACGCGTTGTGGTTTTTTTCAGAGCCCTGTACCAGCCATGTTCCAATGATATCGCTGCCGGACTTGGTGCGCTTGATGCGTTTGTAACGCAGGTTGCATTCCCGCATGATGACCTCGTACTCTTTCAGCAGGTCTTCGCGGTAAATACTCACGATGCGGTAGATGTGCGACTGGTTTACACGGTCAATCACATCCTCGAGTCGCGTCATGAAGAAGAGCGCTGCCATGATTATAAGCGTCGAGAGAAGTACCATTGGGTAAGCCTCGTCCGCGATGCCCATTCCCAGGGCGGCAACTGCCCAAATGGTGGCTGCTGTGGTAATGCCGTTGATCCTGTTGTCGGCCTTGAAGATCACCCCGGCGCCCAGGAAGCCGATCCCTGTAACGATATTGGATGCGATCCTGTCGGGACTGTACCCGTCCCCAATGGTCTTTGAAAAAACACTGAACAGGTAGGAGCCCAGGCAGATCAGGATCATGGTCCGGAAGCCTGCGGATTTACTGCGGTATTCACGCTCGGCCCCGATAAAGCCACCGACAAGGATGGCCAGTACCAACTGGAACAGGAGCGTATCAATGGCTGGCATAATACTAAGATACCACGGGTAGCTGAGTAAGAAAACAAAACCTGCCGCTCGGGCAGGTCCTGTTTACGAGATATCAATCATTCTTGGAGGACGTTGCTTGGCTTCCTCCCGTTTCGGAATGACAAGGTGTAACACACCGTTTTCATACCTGGCCTGTATCCGGTCTGCATCTACCACGTCCCTTGGCAATTCAAAGGAACGCTGGAAGGACTGGTAGCTGAATTCCCTCCTGGAATAACGTTCGCCGTCCTTTTCCTCGTGCCGGTCTTCGTGCTCACTGCTGATTGTAAGTGTGTTGCCATCCAGCTCCACCTTGAAGTCTTCCTTCTTCATGCCCGGGGCTGCCACATCCACCTCAAAGTTGTCATTGGTCTCGCGGATATTTACCGCCGGGATGGTGGTATTGGTATGTGAAAAATTCCGTGAACCCATGTTCCAGAGATCCCTCGTGAAGAAATCATCAAAGATGCTTGCCGGGAACAGTTCACTTCTTTTAATGATTGACATATGACCTCCTTTTTAAGATTAATGAACAGGGATCCATCCTCAATCATAATGCCTCCGTGCCCTTTCCTGCAAAAGTTTCAGCAAATGCGAAATTTTGTCAAGGTTAAGAGGTGCGATCTGAAATATTATCATTGTCGGGATTCCCCTGGCTGTAGCTGTTATTTTCCTCGTCTTCTGCACCGGCCTGTTCACCCCTGTCATCCAGCTCCGCCCCCGGAATATCAAGGTCGCTGCCGCTGCGTCCTTCCCCGAAGCTGCCCTCGTTGAGCCGCTCCCCTTCAAAATCGCTGTTGTCCAGCGAAGCCTGGATCAGCTGGTCTTCATCGCGTGTCGGGAGATTGTCGGCCTGTTGCAGGGTTTCCTTCTCATCACTGCGTACATCACTGTCGGTGGGACGGGTGAGATCTTCTGTGTCATCCCTGTCGAAAATGCGGCGGCCCTCTTCATCATCCGAGGAAATGGTTGTGTCTGCCAGTTCACCCATGGATGGAGGGTGCACAAACTCCTGCCCGGGAATATCTTTTACGTCAGGCAGGCTGATCGTTGTCTCTTCGGGTTGAAGTTTTTGCCGGTCCCCGGCATTGTCGGGAAGGTCATTCGGTACTGATGAATCCCGTTCGCGCCTGATGGGTGTAATGTTGTGGTTGTTGTTATTACGGTCCCGGTTATTCTGCTGTCTCATGTTTGCCATTTCTTGTTACTGCAAAAAATATTATGCCCGCAGTCTTTGGGCACGACATTGGTTTTGGATCCGGTAAAAACCATGAGCAGGTATTTTTTTAAGACGAATATCAACTGCCTCGGCTGTGCTTCACAGATCAAGCCGCATCTCGACAAGTTGGAGCAGGCACACGAAATAGACCATTGGCAGGTCCACCCGATGGACCCGCAGCACCTGCTGGAAATAGAGACGACGCGGATGAGCCCGGAAGCGGTGAGGAACTATGTGCTACAGGCAGGATTCGAAGCAGAATTTACCGCAGCACCACAGTCGTAGTAAATGTGTTGACAGGCGCATGCCGGAATTGGTTTGCAGCCCGGTAATGTTTGCTGCAGAATTTGCAGTGCTGGCTTTCAGAATATGAAAGTGTTGCATTACATTGGCGACAAATCATGGCCACTGCGCCAATGCTTATGAGTAAAAATGCAATTACGGTAGTTATAGCAGATGATCACGAGATTTTCCGCGATGGTTTTAAGGCAATGATCAGGAAGCATCCTGCCGTTGAAATTATTGGCGAGGCAGCAAATGGCGATGAATTGATCCGGCAGGTTGCCGAGCTGCAACCCGATATTGTGATCACCGATATCCACATGCCGAAAATGGATGGTCTCGAAGCCACGCGGGAGATCGCCCGGCGGTTCCCGTTCGTAGGCATTATTGCGCTTTCGATGTCTGACCAGGAAAGCAGCATCGTTGAAATGCTCGAAGCCGGTGCAAAGGGTTACCTGTTGAAAAATGCTCCTAAGGAAGAAATCATTGAGGCCATTATGGCCGTTCAGAATAACCACACCTACTATTGTACCGGGACCTCGGCAAGCCTGGCGCGACTGATCGCGCGCAGCGGTTTTAACCCGGGAAAGCGCACGAAGAAACCGGAATTTTCCGAGAAGGAGATCCAGGTGATGCGTTATATCTGTGAAGAGCTGACGACAAAAGAAATCGCTGCAAACATGCACCTTAGTGTGCGTACTATTGAAGGGTACAGGGACAGGATCCAGGAAAAGATCAACGCAAAAAATTCGGCTGGAATTGTGGTGTACGCGATCCGAAACAAGATCTACGACCTGAGTGGCGAAGACCGCAGGTGATCATACCAGCACTTCAATGCATGGGATCCTGCTGATCAGTTGGTCCGCATGGTAAATCCGTACACACCTGTATGGATTGGGCCCGGCGACCGGTTCGGAGAACATGACTTCCGTAGTGCGGCAGGGGGTGCGCGAAGTCATGCTCCCCACGATGAGAACAAGGTCGTCCGTATCATTGCACGGGCATTTTATGATGAAAGGGTGATCCCCTCTGCCTACCATAACCTCACCGATAACATGCAGGGTGCCGAAAGCCGATGGGCTCAGAGGGTCGAATTCGATCCAGGCTTCCCATAAATCCAGGTCTGCTGTTATGTAGTGATCATTCATACATGCAAAATAAATCCCGACGTCGTTCCCAGGAATACGGCTGCTACGGTTTTCTACCCGTATTAATACGGTAATTATACCCCTTTTGGAGTAGTTACGGGGACTGTATCAGGTCCATCAGGTGGTTGGTGACGACACGGTTTTCGCCGCGATAGGTATAACCGTCTACGGAACGCACCGGCAGGATCTGCCTGGAGGTACTGGTTACAAAAACTTCGCCAGCATCTGCTAATTCGGAAATGCTGACGTCCCTTGTTTCAATCTCATAAAATTGGCGGGCTGCCTGCAGCACCCGGGAACGCGTGATCCCCTCCAGGACCATTTTACCGGGGGTAATAATTCTCCGGTTTTTATCCACAATAAAAATGTTCGACCTCGGACATTCGCTGATCATGTCGCGGTTGACATAAAGCACGTCATCCGCCTGTCGGCTTCGCAGGAAGGGCTGCAGCCAGATGGACATGATATAATCTGTTGTTTTGATGTACGGAAGCTGCCGCTGGTAGGGATAGGTTGCCAGGCGTATCCCTGATTCATACATCAGGGAGGAAGGAATTTCAAGGGGGTGCTGTGAAATTACCAGCGTGGGATGAAATGTTCCATCGTCGCTGGCGATGCCGCCGGTGAGCATGCAGCGGATGCCGGTGCCCGGTTGGTTGTTTCTCTCCGCCAGTTCCTTTACCAGTTCAGATAATTGCCCTTCGCTGTATCCCACCGGCAGGTGCATGTGCGCCGCTGAGGAGAGGAAGCGCCGGATATGATCGTCCCCGTGAAATGGTTCATTCCCGGCCAGGCGCATGAAATCAAAAACAGCGTAACCGCGCTGCAGCGCCAGGTCATGCACCGAGATGCGCGCCTCCGGGTCCGGGACGAAACTGTTCCCGACGAAAGCCCAGTTTGCCATATACCGAAGGTAAACAGTTCAGGAGGGGAACAGCGCACAGGATCCGGGGCAAATCAATAAATCCGGCTCCTGTCATCGTAGTCGATCAGTTGTTGCGCCAGTGCCGAATCAAAGATGGCTTCCCTGTCGTTGATCACCTGCCGCAGCAGGTCGTGGATCGTGATAACGCCTACGAAT
>DASUVB010000011.1:0-3424 GCA_036373835.1 Flavisolibacter sp.
CCAGCCGTGGATACATTTGCTTACAGTTCAGAACAAAAACAAACAACTAAAACTGTTAACATGAAAAGGAATATCCTCATCTTATCCGGGATTGTTGTCATGATGGCGAGCTTCACCGTTGTGCAACAAAATGATCCCTGGCCCGTGCCGGATAAGTATGTAAAAATGGCCAATCCTCTAAAGGCTGATGCTGAAGCAACTGCTGCCGGTAAAGCGATTTGGGCAAAGCATTGCCAGTCCTGCCACGGTAAGATGGGTAAAGGTGACGGCTCCAAGGCTTCCCAGCTGAAGACCCTGCCCGGCGACTTCTCCAAAGCCGATTTCCAGAAACAGACAGATGGCGCGCTGTATTATAAAACAGTAGAAGGCCGCGACGACATGCCTTCCTTCAAGAAGAAAATTCCTGATCAGGATGAACTCTGGTCTGTAGTGAACTACATGCGAACCATGAAAAAATAAGAGCAACCGGTCGAAAGACCGGTTTTTTTGTGCGTATTAAATACTACTTATGTGTACGAAATATTTACGTCCGTCCCTGCTGATCCTGTCCGTCCTGCTTGCCTGCACCACTGCTTTTGCACAACATCATGATTCAGCCACAAAACACCCCGAAAAGATTCCTGTTTTTGAGGAGCTGCTGCTCATTGACGACCAGACCGTATTCGTTCCGCAAAAGAAATCCTTCGAAATAGAGTTACAACAGCGCTTCGGTACCATCACAAACGGTATGGAGGACCTGCTCGGCATCTTCGCTCCATCCAATACCAGGATCGGTATTTATTACGTTCCGGCGAAGAACCTGATGGTGGGAGCGGGGATCACACGCAAGCACCTTGTCCTGGGCCTCGAAGCCAAATACAGCCTCCTGAAGCAGGGCATCTCGCCGGTAGCAGTCAGCTATTTTGTCAATGGTTCCATGGACATGGAAGAAAACGAGCATGTTCACGAAAGCAGCGAACGCCTTTCCTGGTTCCAGCAGGTGATGTTCGCCCGGGAATTTGGGAAATGCTTTTCCCTCCAGGTGGCACCCAGCCTTTCCCATTTCAACAGAATTGAACAGAGTATTGATGAGACGGAAGTGTATGATACCTCCACCGTCAACCATTTCGCGGTATCGCTCCTGGCCCAGTACCGGTTCAGCCATGCCTTTTCCCTGGTGGGTGAATTTGACCATCCCTTGACCCGCCACGAGGTGGGCGGCCCGCTGCCCAATATCAGCCTGGGAGTGCAGTTTGTAAAGGGTGCCTACTGCTTCCAGCTGTTTGCCGAGAACTACTACAATATTGATGCGCAAAGCAGCAATATGTTCAACCGGAACGACTTCTCCCGGGGCCAGTTCCTGATCGGTTTCAACCTTGCACGCACGTGGAATTTCAGTAAAAAAAGAGCTGCCGGATGTCATTAAGACCCGGATGACTATAATCATGTACGGCATTGATGAATGTTGTACGCAAAGTTTTGTGCCTCATCTACTTTCACAATCAGATAACTGTTTAATATGGAAAACGAAAATAAAAAGGTATCACGGGTAAAGTTCCTGTCATGGGGCGTTGGTATCGCTTCGCTGCTGGCCATTCCGGCGTTTTTGCGACCCTCCCGGAAAAAGAAGGATACAAAAACCGTCAAGATGCTTACGCAGGACGGCCGGCTTGTCACGATCGACGTAGCCCATATTCCTGAAAAGAAAAAGAAAATCGACGAGAAGGAAATCCATATGTGGGTCCAGAAAAACAAAGGCCTTTAATTCAAATTGCTTATAAATGAAAAAACAAACATCGAGGAGAGAATTCCTGGCTGCCGGGCTTCTGGCGGGGATTGCTGCAGGATGCGGAGATGCCTCTGTTTTCACACCGGAAGATGGCAGTGTCGTCCCTTCGGGCGAAAAGGTGAAGCTGCTGTCGGTGACCGGCGAAGAGATTGAAGTGGACAAGGCTTTCCTGAAACCGGTTCCGGACTCCTACGTATCGAATACAGCTGAACGCCTCGGTATAGCAGGCAAAAGCTTCGTCATGGTCATTGACCTTTCCCGTTGCAAGAACCTCAAGAAATGCCAGGAAGCCTGTAACCATGCACACCATGTGCACCCGGGACAGAACTGGATCAAGATACACCCGATGAAGGATGCCGAACATGCAGCATCCTACTGGCAGCCGACCACCTGTATGCATTGCGATGAACCGCCGTGCGTGAAGGTATGCCCGGTGGATGCCACATTCAAGCGCCAGGATGGTATCGTGCTGATCGACAGCAACCGTTGTGTTGGCTGCCGCTTCTGCATGGCCGCCTGTCCTTATTCCACGCGCGTATTCAACTGGGAAGAGCCCCAGATGCCGAAAGAAGTGGCAAGCCTGCACTATTCCTGCGAAACCAGCGTTCCGCAGAAGATCGGTACGGTAGGTAAGTGCGACTTCTGTCCTGACATGGTGCGCAAGGGCGAGCTGCCACACTGCGTAACAGCGTGCCCCAACGGTGTATTCTATTTCGGCGACCTGAACGAGGATTCAGTAACGAACGGCACCGAAACCTACCGCTTCAGTGACCTGCTCCGCGATAAGGCGGGATACAGGCTGATGGAAGACCTGGGTACCAAGCCGCGCGTATACTACCTGCCGCCGGTGAACAGGAACTTCCCGTTCGAGGTTGGTATGGAGAATGAAAAACAAACTGTAACTCAAAAAGCTCACTAGTGAAAACAACATCCTTATCACTGTCATCAGAGAAAATTACGCAGGACCTGCTGCCGCAGCAATTTGGTCGCAGGGGCATGATCTGGACAGGATTGCTGATCGCTATTTGCCTGGTTGGCGGTTACGCGTATTACCGCCAGCTGACCCAGGGCCTTGTTGTAACCAACATGGGTGATTATGTTTCCTGGGGGATTTATATTTCCAATTTCGTGTTCTTCGTTGCCATCAGTCTCGTAGGATCGCTTATTACAGCGGTGCTGCGATTGTCCAACGTGCATTGGAGCACGCCGCTGACACGGATCGCGGAGATCATCGCCGTGTCGGCCATCGTCTTTGCTTCCCTGATCATCATTGTGGACATGGGCCGCCCCGAACGCTTCATGTACCTGTTCATTTACGGGCGTATCCAGTCGCCGATCATGTGGGACGTGATCGTTATCACCACATACTTTTTTATCAGCCTCCTGCTGCTGTATTTCCCGCTGCTGCCAGATCTGCAGATCATGATCCGCAACAAGCAGGGTACGCCAAAGTGGCTGCACAGGGTCTACCGCTTCATGGGTTCTTTCTGGAAGGGAACCGCCGGCCAGTTCCATATCAGCGAGCGCGCCATCACGATCCTTTGCGTTATGATCATTCCTGTTGCCTTTTCAATACATACGGTTACATCATGGTTGTTTGCTACCACCTACCGGCCCGGCTGGGATAGTACCAACTTCGGCGCATACTTTATCTCG
>DASUVB010000012.1:0-6518 GCA_036373835.1 Flavisolibacter sp.
GTTCAAAAACCCATAATTACCATTGCAGGTCTTCCGCAAAGCGGTTGCAGGCCACTGACCATTCAGCCTGTGGCCACTGTTACCTCTGCACAGGGTATTTCAACTTACACATGGTATTTCGGCGACGGTACGACAGGTACGGGAACATCTCCTGTTCATACGTACACAACCCTCGGTAGCTTCGATGTCATGCTCGTCGTGACGACCACCGGTGGATGTTCCGATACGCTGCTGATCCCGGATGCAGTAAAGACGGGTGACAAGCCGCAGGCGAATTTCTCCGTGAACCCGGTGAATGTGTGCGCATTCCAGAACGTGCAGTTCAACGACCTTACAACCGGGACACCAGACGCCTGGTACTGGCAATTTGGGGACGGGGGTACGTCATCGGACCAGAACCCGCTGTACCAGTATTCCGACACAGGTTGGTTCACGGTGACCTTATTTACATGGAGCAATAACTGCCCGGACACATTTACAATCGTCAATGCGATATACGTGAAGCCGCCAATCGCCAACTTTACCGTGGCGCCTGGCTGCGTCAACAAATTCAAGAAGGATTTTACGGATCAGTCGGTTGGTGCTGAAACGTGGTTCTGGAATTTCGGCGATGGAACTAGTTCCACCCAGCAACATCCTTCTCACACCTACACCAATCCAGGCACTTATACCGTTTCACTTACTGTTACCAATGATTCATGCAGCCATACCCGCGATATGACGGTTTACGTGGTAGATGAAACGGTTGACTTTACCATCAGCAGCCCGGTGGTGTGCAAGAACGTCCCGGTTCAATTCGCATCCACGGGGATGAATGCAGCTAACATTTCATCATGGAGCTGGGATTTCGGAGACGGATCAGTGGCTTCGGCACATCCGGTTTCACATGCATATTCAGCCGCGGGAACCTACCAGGTGACGCTGACAGCAACTGATCTGAACGGTTGCGTCGGCACAAAAACACGTCCGGTTACCGTGTATGGTCCGACAGCCCAGTTCAGCGTGCAGACACCCGTGACCTGCCATGGCAACGCGGATATATTTTTCAATGACGCTTCTGCAACAGACGGGTCGCATCCGATCGTTCAATGGACCTGGAATTACGGTGATGGCGTGATCGATTCCAATGCTTCATTGCCGTATCACCATGTGTACGGAAGCCCGGGCGTGTATCCTGTACTGCTTACCGTGAAGGACAGCTATGGTTGCACCGACGCGCTGACCATTCCTGCGGCGGTAACGGTAACAAAGCCGCTGGCCCAGTTCACAGTTGCAGATACAGCGTTTTGCACGAATACAACGGTGCAGTTCAACAACACTTCATCAGGCAACAACCTCCAGTTCAACTGGAATTTTGGCGACGGGACTACTTCCACGGTTGCCAGTCCGGCACACAGTTACACCAGCGCCGGGATATACACCGTCACGCTGATCGCTACCGACGCGTCAGGCTGTAAGGATACCATGGTGCGGACCTCGTTCATCCATATTGTACCGCCGCTGGCTTCCTTTACTATGTCCGATACTGCAAGCACCTGCCCGCCGCTCATGGTAGACTTTGTCAATACATCGGTGAATTACAGCAGCGTTCATTGGGACTTTGGCGACAGCACATCATCAACACTCGCCAACCCGAGCCATTTTTATACAATGCCTGGTGTTTACGTGGTGAAGTTGACGATCACGGGTGTTTCCGGATGCACGGATGTGTTTATGCGCACGATCAACATCAATGGTCCCTCGGGAACCTTTACCTATACGCCGCTTTCAGGCTGTAACCCGCTGACAGTTACATTCACGGCGAATTCCTGGAACCGTTCCTATTTTGTATGGGACTTCAGCGACGGCGTTACCATCACTACAACGGATTCCGTGGTTACCCATACCTATACCACGCCGGGAACGTACCTGCCGAAAATGATCCTGGTGAATGATGCGGGTTGCGCGGTTCCCGTGCTGGGCAACGACCCGATCGAAGTTTACGGCGCGGATGCACATTTCGGGATCCAGAATTACCCGTTCTGCGATTCCGCATCGGTAAGTTTTTCCGACAGCACCTTCATGAACGATGCCATTACCAGCTATCTCTGGAATTTTGGCGATGGCACAACATCCACTTCCCAAAACCCCGTACATCTGTACACAACTCCAGGATCGTATACAATATCGCTTGCCGTTACCACGGTCAGCGGCTGTATGGATACGGCCACAATGGTGAACGCTGTCAACATTTATGAAAGCCCTGTAATTGACATCATCGGGGACACGACTGCCTGTGTGCCGGCCAGTCTTGCTTATTCCGGGGTGGTTATCCGTGGTGATTCGCTTTCGTGGAACTGGAATTTAAGCACGTCGACTTCAGCGGCGCAGGTACCACCTGTGCAGAACTATATTATTCCGGGAACGTATTACGTCAGCGCCATTGCGACGAACCAGCACGGGTGCAGCGATACTGTCATCCGCAGGGTGCAGGTGAATCCCGTACCTGTTGTTAATGCGGGTCCTGATGCTGTTTCCTGCCTGGGCACCCCCGTGCAACTGGCGGCCTCCGGCGCAACGCAGTATTCCTGGAACGCTTCACCTGACCTGTCATGCACCGGTTGCAGCACAACCAGTGCTTTGCCACAGCAATCCACGACTTACGTGGTGACCGGCACCAACACGTTCGGATGCAAGGCTTCTGACTCGGTACACGTCCGCGTACGCATGCCATTCGTGCTGCAGGAGCCATTGAATGACAGCATCTGTACCGGTAGCTCCGCACGGCTGACTGCAGGTGGGGCAGAAGTATACTCGTGGAGCCCGGCCGCTACGCTGGATAATGCTTCCAGCGCAACGCCACGCGCCACGCCAACAATGACCACCACGTATACCGTGATCGCTGCCGACAGCGACGGATGCTTCTCCGATACCGCCACCGCAACCATTTACGTATGGCCGATCCCCGTAGTGGATGCAGGATATGATCAGAATATTGAAGTGGGAACGTCTGTACAACTCGCAAGTACCAGTTCGTCCGATGTTACCAGCTGGAAATGGATGCCATCACTAGGACTTTCGTGCTCGACGTGCCCGAATCCTGTTGCTCAGCCACAAAAAACAACCGAATACAAGCTGCAGGTGAAAAACCCGGCAGGATGCCAGGCAGAAGACCAGATGCGTATCATCGTCACGTGTGGGAAAGGCAACCTGTTTTTGCCCAATACATTTTCGCCGAATGGTGACGGCTCGAACGACCGGTTTTACCCGCGCGGCAGCGGTATCGCCCGGATCAAATCGCTACGGGTATTCAACCGCTGGGGCGAGGTGGTGTTTGAAAGACTGAATTTTGATGTGAACCAGGCAGGCGCCGGCTGGGATGGTATGTACAAAGGCAAACCGGCATCACCCGACGTGTATGTGTTTACGTGCGAAGTAGTGTGTTTGAATAATGAGGTGCTGGAATATAAAGGCGACATTAGTTTATTACGATAATCCAATATCCAAGTCCAAACCCGATCCGTTATGAGAAACCTGAAACCCGACCGTATCTTCCTGGCTGCCTGCTGCAGCCTGTTTTCCGTACTGGCATTTGCCCAGGACATTCATTTTTCACAGTTTCATGAAACGCCCCTCTACCGCAACCCGGCTATGGCAGGCATCATGAAGGGCGACATACGGATACAGACCGTGTTCCGCTCCCAATGGAACAGCTTTGCCAATGCCTACAAGTCCGGATCCTTCAACGCAGAGTACAAACTTCCTGTCGCCGGCGATGACTACCTGACGCTTGGAATGCAGGTATTATATGACAGGGCTGGTACCATTGACATGCGGCAGACGCATGTGCTGCCTGTCGTGAACTACCACAAAAGCCTGAGTGCGGATCGAAACATGTATTTGTCCGCAGGCTTTATGGGTGGGCTGGTGCAGCGCCGTTTCGATCCCTCCAAGATGACAACGAACAGCCAGTATGACGGAATGGGAACGGGGGAGGTATTTGCCGCAACCAGCCATTCCTACTGGGATGGGAGCGCGGGGCTTACATTCAATTCTGGCCTTGGCCGGAATCCCGAAAACAACATGGTGGTTGGCGTGGCTTATCATCACTTCAACAGGCCGAAGCAGTCTTTCTATAACGATCCGCGCATTGCGGTTGATGCCAAATGGGTATTTTCAGCCGACCTGCGCTTCGCCGTGACGGAATATACAACAATGACGCTTCATTCTGACCATATGCGGCAGGGACCTCATTCCAGCACGATGGCAGGCGTTTTCTACGGTGTGAAATTCGGCCCCCTGACGGATGAGCCGGACTATATCATCAGCGGGGGTGCCTTCATGCGCTGGAACGATGCGGTGATCCCGACCCTGAAGCTCGATTACAGGCCTTTTGCAGTCTCCCTGAGCTATGACGTCAATATCTCGGAGCTGAAAACGACAAGCTATGGCAGGGGCGGCTATGAGTTATCGCTCGTGTACTCGGGCTTCCTCGACCGCGAGAATACCAGCCGGAATGCCGTCAGGTGCCCGGTGTTTTAAGAAGAGCCGGGAGTAAGGAGACGGGAGCCGTGAGCCTGGAGCCGGGAGTACGGAGACGGGAGCTAAGAGCCGGGACTGTGGAAATGGCAGGAATCTCGACTGCTGGATTGTCGTTGCGGGATGCCGGGTGTCGAGATCTCGCTGGCAAATTCCTAAACCCCCCCATTTAAAATTTAGAATTTAAAATTTGAAATTAAAAAAGGTCGCACGAGGCGACCTTTTTCATTGATTTCCGTTCCGGTTACTGGTCAAGGTTGACCGGGTATGTATAAAATTGTTCGTATCCGGGATAGATGCCTTCGAACTTGACCGTACCGCTGATGTTCATCAGCAGGGCGCTCAGCTCTTCCACGTTGGAAACTTCCTGGCCTGCCACACGAACGATAATAAAGGAAGGCTGGATCCGTGCGCGTGCCAGCATGCCGCCTTCACGCACTTTTGTAACAACAACGCCACCCTCAATGCCATAACGTGAAGCCTTGGATGCATCAAGATTCGCAAGGTCTGCACCCAGGCGACTGCCGATATTTGTAGTAATGACGTCGGTGCGCTTCTTGAGTACCACCATTACGCTGTATTCCTTGCCGTTTCTCAGGTAGCTGACCGGCACTTTATCACCCGGTCTGAAACCCGCTATCTGTGCGCTCATCTGTAGCCCGGAATTAACGGGTGCATTGTTCACCTTTGTGATAACATCGCCTTTTCTAATGCCTGCTGCGGAAGCCCCACCGTCGGGAGATACTGAAGCAACATAGACACCTTCAATAGTCGTTGGAATTCCATAGGCTTTCAGCTCTTCTTCACGCATTTCATCCACCGGGTAATAGGTTACACCCAGGTAGCCGCGCTGCACATCACCAAACTGGATGATGTCATTAACGATCTTCTGAACAATATTCACAGGGATCGCGAAAGAATAACCCGCATATGTTCCCGAAGGAGCCAGGATAGCCGAGTTGATGCCAATGAGCTGCCCATTGGTATTGATCAGCGCACCGCCACTGTTACCCTGGTTCACGGCTGCATCGGTCTGGATGAAAGACTCGATGGGTGTGTCGCCGGGACGTGTCTGGCGCTGGTTGATATTGATCGTACGACCTGTCGCGGATACGATACCAGCTGTTACTGTCGCGTCAAGTGTAAGCGGGTAGCCGATTGCCAGTACCCACTGTCCCAGCTGAACATTATCGGAATTGCCATACACGAGGAAGGGCAGCTTGTTGGAATCAATTTTCAGAACGGCAAGGTCGCTGCTCGGGTCACGGCCAATGACTTTTGCCTTGAATGTTTTACGGTTGGATAAAGTGACATTGATCTCATCTGCAACGCCACCACCACTGGGATTCGAGATCACGTGGTTGTTGGTAACGATATAACCGTCTTCGCTGATGATCACACCACTGCCCGAAGCTTTTTGCTCGGGGATAATATTAGGTCCAAAGCCACTGTCGCCAAACAACTGGTCGAAAAAGTCCTCCATAGAACGGTTCCTGGGCAGGTTGTTCGACACTTTTTTTGCAGGGATCTTGGTCTTGATATGGACTACAGCAGGTACAGCTGAATTGGCAGCCTTCGTAAAATCGAGGTCTGCCGTTGTGCCAGTCTTCCCGTCAAAAAAACCTGCATAATTTGCAGGAAGTCCCTTTTCGGCGGAACCCACTACCACCGTGTCGCGGTCCGTGAACGTGTCATACAAAGCCACGCTGCCCACGGCTGAAACGGCGCTGATGGCAACAATCGCTAAAACTTGCTTGAATTTCATGGTCTTTCGGTTTGAATAATAACTATAAACTCAAATTATGTGCCTTGCCCCACAAATTAGATCATCCGGGGGTGTTAACAGCTACCACCCATTGAGTTTAACAGGTTTTTTACTAAGGTCTTCGTAGATCGTTTACACTTTCATGAGGAACTGCATCGTGTCCACGCCGTCAGCAAACGTCTCAACTGAAGGACATTGTGCTTCTCCAAATGGTATCCCTGACATGCCGACCACG
>DASUVB010000013.1:0-3135 GCA_036373835.1 Flavisolibacter sp.
CCTTAACCTTAACCTCAACCTCAACCTCAACCTCAATCTAAACTTCTCTACAAAAAGAAATTAGCTATAATGAACGTGATGACGGAAACAATGATCCCGTACATAAAGATGTTGTAGGCCACCTTCAGCCGCCGGTATTTCCGGCCCAGGACTTTACCCTGTTCGTACAGGTTCTTGATCAGGCTTGAGTACAGGTAGTTACGGTCGCCGAGCATCTGGAACATGCCTTTCGAGTATTCGTCGAAACCCATCCGGTAGAAGTTGCCGAAGAACAGCAGGTTCACCTTCCGGGTCTTGATGTCGTCGGGATTGAAGGTTCCCGGCGGCACTGCGGGACGCGTGGCCAGGATGGAGAACGTGATCGTCATGAGATTGATCAGCAGGAAGATGATGATGGGAATACTCTGGTATGAAAACGTTTCCATGCGGCGCGCCATCACGGTCAGGATCACCGAAATAATGATGGCATTTACTGAAATGAGGATATGCGCCTTCGTATCCGCCTGCTCGCTCAGCCGCTGGCTCACGGTGGATGTGATGCGGAACATGGTCTGGCTGGTGCGCTCGCGGTCCGATACCTTGCGCGTGTCGCCGAACTGCTGCTGGTGCAGGTGTTGCTGGACCAGCATCTGGATCGGGTTGTCGGAAGCATCTGCCTCCTTTGGTTTTTTGCGCAGCCTGTCGAGGTGCTGCTTTTTCTTCTTCGTAAGCAGCTCGCGGCAATATTCCGTATGATACTGGTGGTTGTTCAGCAGGCTGATGGTGCAGTCGCGCCAGTCTTCCGGCGATATGAACACATGGTTCGTGGCTTCGATCTCCCGCAGCATCAGCACGTTCTGCTCCGGGAAATGATCGGTACCGAAATAGAACAGGTCTGCATCGCAGACGATCTGCTCCAGCAGGTTGCCGGGCTTCTGCGGGATCTTCGTCGCCAGGATACACTGGCGAACGGCCATGATGGTGGCATCGTCCACCCCTGCGCGGCGCAGGAACTCGACGGCCTTGTCTGCCCCGGCCTGGCGGTGCGATCCGATATTGATGTAGTACCCCAGGTCATGGAACCATGCAGCCGTCAGCACGATAAACGTGTCGCGGTCATTAAGCCGGTAATGCTTGGCGATCTCTTTGGCCGCATCCGCCACCTTTTCGGTGTGGTGCAGGTTGTGGTACAGCAGGTTAATGTTCTGGTGGTCGTGCATGAATGTTTTCACGAACTGGCGCACGCTATCCGTCAATGGCCTGTAACCGGCCCGCTCAATGGTTTTCGAAGAAAATGCAGGAATCTCCACCTTGATCAATGTTCTTAAAGATAAAAAAATAGTGTGGTGTTTCAACTATACGGCACAGTGACCGTGCGGCATAATTTTTTAACTGACCCTGTAAAACTATTGCATGAGAAGCAGGGCACACATCAAAAGCCATCCCATCCACCCCATCCTGGTGGCTTTACCGATCGGTTTTTTCATCGGTTCCTTTGCATTTGACCTTCTGCACGTGGTGACAGAAAATACGAGCTTCGCAGAAACCGGCTTATACCTGGTTGTGGCAGGTATCGTCAGCGCGCTGGTTGCCGCAGTTCCGGGCGCCATCGATTACTTTCTCGTGGTCCCGCCTGCCAGCAGCGCTAAGAAACGCGCAACGAAACATGCACTGTTGAATCTTGGCAATGTGATCCTGTTTTTTGCCGTATTCCTGTACCGGTTCAATTATGATGCAAATCCGTATGTGGTCGTTGCCGCGGAAGCCCTCGGGATCGGTATCCTTTCCATGGCCGGCTGGATGGGCGGCACCCTGGTGCATCGCAACCAGATCGGCATTGACCACCGCTATGCAAATGCCGGGAAATGGAATGAACAAACGATCGACGCGGACGGTGACATCGTCGAGGTAGCACGTGAAGGCGAGATCAGGACGAATGCGATGAAGCTGGTACATGTGCGGGGCTTAAGGATCGTGATCGCCAATACCGGTGAGGGCTACCTGGCATTCGATGATCACTGCACACACCGCGGCGCTTCACTGGCTGATGGGGCCTTCATCTGTGGTACGGTACAATGCCCCTGGCATGGCTCACAGTTCGACGCCGCGACCGGAGCCGTGCTCCACGGTCCGGCAAAATCAGCTATTACTACATACCGGCTGGAAGTCGACGGCAAAAGAATACTGCTCCACCTGTAGCCACGTTGTAATATTGCAGTTACAGAGCTATGGCAAAACGTCCATTGTTTACACTGCTGTTTTCAATTGCCACCCTGGCCGCCTGGTATTTACTGCCGGCCAACAGGGACTGGTTTCATAACCGCATCCTTCGATATTATGGGAATATCGGCCGCCAGCGCAACCACCTGGATATAGAATACCGGAAGGTCACGCGCTGGGGAAATGCGTATACGTATTCAAAAGGCATCGCTGATTTCCTTGAACAGAAAGGAGTGAAAGAAACGGCGCTTGTGGCGCTGCCTCCGACTTCATATTTTAAGGCGAACGGGTTGAATTACCATGTACCTGAACCTGCCGTGTTTTATTATTATACGGGCTTAAAAACCACCTGGGTGAACAGCACGCAGGCGACGCGGGCCAACTGGTTTGTACGGGTGCAACAGGGGCAGCTGGTCCTGGATTCCGTGAAAGCTTCCACCTGGCCCGACACATTATCCATGTTCAGAAAATATCCTGTTTCCTTATGATGGCTGTTGTCATGATTCTTGTGCTGCTGGTGCTGCAGTTCCTCTGCGGGGCCGGTATCCTGCGACACGCAGGCATCCGGTTACCGGCGGTTTTATTTGTTGCTGTTGCATTACTCAGCGGGCTGGCGATCGCATCGCTGGTGCCTTTCGTGCTGCAGCTGTGTTTTATACCCATCACCTTTTTTACGGTGTTCCCGGTGCTGGTGGTTGTGTCCGTGTTGCTTAATTTGAAGTACGGGGTCTTACTGGCCGAGCTGCGGCAGATTGCCAAAACGCAGCTTGCCATCCGGGTCAGCGAAATCCCTTTCCTGCTGGTAATCTTTTTCCTGGTGATGGTCAGCATCTGGCGTTGCTTTTACCTCCCGCCTACGCCACGTGATCTTACATCGGGACCAGAGGCAATCGCTGAATATACCGTTGCTGAGAAAACGATGGCAAATTCGGTGTT
>DASUVB010000014.1:0-2885 GCA_036373835.1 Flavisolibacter sp.
AGGCCGGCGTGAAGCCTGCTGACCTGAGGCTGGCCCTGGACCTGCAACGCCAGCGTTTGTCCGAAGTATACCAGGTGCAGATGGAAATAGAAAAACGCATCCGGGTTCTGCAGGCCGAGATCACGCGGATCAATGCGCAGCTTCCGGAGATCAGTCGCAAAAAGGACAGTGTCAATTATACGGTTGTTGCTACCATTGAATCAAAGGAAACCAGGCCCGTACGTTTCCGCTTGCTGTATACCGTCCAGGATGCGGGATGGTATCCCACTTATGACGTGCGCATCACCGATGTAACGCGCCCACTGTCTGTAATGATGAATGCAAATGTTTACCAGCGCAGCGGCGAGGAATGGAAGGACGTGTCTCTCGAATTGAGCACCGGCAACCCAAAGGACAATGCCACACCCACTGAACTGCAACCCTGGATGCTTGGTTTTTACGATCCCTCTGTTTCCTGGATGAAATCCCAGGCCGCAGTGAATGGAATTATTTCAGGCCGGGTAACCAATGAGAACGGCGAACCCTTGCCTTCTGTAGCGGTGCAGATAAAGGGCGAACGCCTGGGCACCACCACCGATGCGAACGGCTTTTTCCGGTTGCAGGCAACCCGGGCGAATGGGACGCTGGTTATTTCAGCAGTGGGACACAGAACAAAAGAGATGGCGATGAAGCCAGGATATTATTCGGTGGTTCTTCAATCGGATGTAGCACAGCTGCAGGAAGTAGTGGTGGTTGGAGTTTCATCGGCTGCAGCAGAACATGGTATGCCTGTAGCAAGGCGGAAACAGCAGGTCGAGATACAGCCTGTTACCACGGTCACCGAATACCGCCCGACAACAACCACGTATCGCATTGAAGAAAAATATACCATTGAGACAGACGGCAAGACCGTGACGATCGCGATCAGAAGATCTGATATATCCGCACAGTATGAATATGTCGCAGCACCTAAGGCGGATCCGTCCGCGTTTCTTACCGCGGGAATTGTGAACTGGGAAGAACATGACCTGCAGCCCGGCGAAGCCAACCTGTATTTCGAGGGAAGCTACCTGGGAAAAACCTACCTGGATCTTTCCGACGTTGCTGATACGCTGGAACTGGCACTGGGAAAGGATCATGGCATCAGGATCTCCCGGAAGCTGCTCAGGGAATTCAGCGCGCGTAAGCTGATCGGTTCCAACCGCACCGATACGCGGGAATTCGAGATCACTGTCCGCAATAACAAAAAGGTCCCGGTCACCATTGTTGTTACGGACCAGGTTCCGGTTTCTGTCACCAAAGAAATTGAGGTGGATCATGTAAAATTCGCCGAAGGAGAATATGATAAGTCATCCGGCCTGATCACGTGGCGGTTGACGCTGCAACCCGGACAGGAGAAAAAGCTGTTTGCAGGGTATAGTGTGAAGTATCCGAAAGACCGCCGGATCGTGCTGGAATGACAGGGGTCTCAACCATCGCCAGTGGCATGCAAGTTGTTGCATTGCATGCAAAAAAATAACATGAGGATAGCACAGGTCGCCCCTTTATATGAATCGGTTCCACCGAAGTTGTATGGGGGCACGGAGCGGATTGTTTCATTTTTAACGGAGAAGCTGGTAGAGCTGGGTCATAATGTCACGTTGTTTGCATCGGGAGATTCCATCACATCGGCAAAGCTGCGGCCTGTTGTGCCGGAGGCGTTGCGACTGTCGGGGCGCTGCGAAGATCCACTGGCGCCGCACCTGCTGCAGGTGCAGGAGGTGGTTGACCGCCACCAGGAATTTGATATCATACATTTTCATACCGATTACCTGAATTTTCCATTCACACAGCATCTTGAAACACCGCATGTCACCACCCTTCACGGAAAACTTACATTACCTGAACTGGTGCAGGTATACCGGAGGTTCAGCAGGCAGCCGGTAGTATCCATTTCTGATTCGCAGCGCACACCATTGCCTTTTGCCAACTGGGCCGGGACCGTGCTTCATGGTTTGCCGGCCGACCTGTATTCTAAAGGCCCGGGAGGGGAATACCTTGCATTCCTGGGGCGTATATCCCCGGAAAAGGGAATAGAAGCGGCCATTGCCATCGCAAAAAAATCGGGAATACAGTTGAAAATTGCGGCCAAGATTGACAGGGTGGATGAAGATTATTTCAGCCATACGGTAGCACCTTTGCTGGATCATCCCCTGGTGGATTTCATTGGTGAAATAACCGATGAGCAGAAAAATGAATTTCTTGGTAATGCGTTAGCCCTGCTGTTCCCTATTGCATGGCCGGAGCCGTTCGGGCTGGTGATGATTGAATCCATCGCATGTGGCACGCCGGTCATCGCCTTCCGCCGTGGATCCGTTCCGGAGATCATCAGCCATGGGAAGAGCGGTTATGTCGTGGATTCAGTGGAGCAGGCCGTACAGGCGGTGCACTGGACGCAGCGCCTTGACAGGGACGGGGTACGCCGGTGTTTCAATGAACGATTTACATCCGACAGGATGGCACGTCAATACATACAGGTGTACGAGGAGCTGCGGCAGGATGCTGCTGACAGGAGGGAAACCAAATTACTCACGCTAAAATCGATGTATGCTTCCCCAAACACAGTCACTGCTGCAAGAGGATAAATATCACATCAGCGGAGATATTGTTTATGTGGATGACCGGGTGCGTGTGCTGAACCATTACGACACCTTCGGGATATTTGACAGGTGGGGCGACATCCATCCGCATGCGAAAAAACTGCATGGCATTTATCACCAGGGCACGCGCTTCATCAACAAGATGGAGCTGCATATCAATGGGCACCGGCCGCTGCTCCTGAGCTCCTCGATCAAGGAGGACAACCAGATGCTTTCCGTTGATCTTTCCAACCCGGTTTTCAGGGACTGCAACATAGAAGAGCATAC
>DASUVB010000015.1:0-3870 GCA_036373835.1 Flavisolibacter sp.
AAAAATAGTCCTTATGTCATTCAGGGGATCATAGTCTTTTGCATACCACTGGTCGATCATATGCATGCTGTGCTCTGGCAACAGGTCGCGTTCTCCTGCGGGATACCCGTTAGCGCCGACCACGCCGGGCCGCAAAGGTGGCAAATCGTTTTCCTGTTGTGTATATCCGACCCACGTTTTTTTGCCCGAGATAACATCCAGGCAATTCCTGAAAAACTGCCCTGGTGTGTTCACGATCGCCCACAACACGGGGAACAGCACAATTGCCACCACTGCAAATGCTACGTCAATAAGCCGCTTCAGGCGCCTGTTCGCCCTGGTGGAAATCTGGTATGATGTCTCGGAAGAAAGCACTTCGCCGCTCTCCGTGCTGACATCACTTCCCACAATGCTACCGCTTCCGGCAGCATGAATGCGCACCTTCACCTTCCCCCTCAGTTCACGTACATAATGGATCACCTGGCGGTAACGCAATACGCCGACGCAGAAAATGATTTCCCGCGCTTCGAGCGCAGCTGTTGTTTTCTTCAATTCAGCCAGGCTGGTGACCACATCGTTTTCTTCATCAGATACTGCCACGCGGCCAATGATCTTTTCATCAAGACCTTTTTCGCCGAACATCTGTTGTACTTCCCTGTATTCATCCTTTGAGGAAGCAACCAGCACATACGGCCTGCTGATCTGGTCGGGCGGCTCGTTTAGTACGCCATTTCTTACCAGGATCAGCCGCAGGATAATGATCAGGATGAATGCCATCATCGCGCCGAACACCACAATACCCCGTGAAAACCGCATGCTTTCAGGAAGCAGGGCGTACAAGGATAACAGCACGAGGGTGGCAATTACCGTTGACCGCAGCAGGCTGGCGATCCGGAAGAACCGGTCGTACAACCCGGCATAATACGCTGTGACGAGGTATAATAACGTGAAAGAGGGCAATGACACCAGCAGCAGCCTGCCCGGGAAAGCGATGTCTGTACGTACGTAGGTGATCCAGATCTCCTTCACCAGCCAGAATGAAAACAGGATCAGCAGCGCGTCCACGACAGGCAGCCCCACCCACCTGATAAATTTGGCAAGGGCAGCGATCGCAGCGCGGAACCAGATCGCCACATGAATGGAAAGATTGAACAGCCCGGCCTTTGTACCGCCATAATGCTTCTGTACGAAAACACTCATGGCGTTGTAGAACATACGCACATAATTCAGGCTGCCCCGACGCGTGCTCTCTCCTTTAAAATGAATGATAGTGGTGCCTGCCAGGTAAAAATTGGTATAGCCTGCCTGTTGTATGCGGAAGCTCAGGTCGACGTCTTCCCCGTACATGAAAAATGTTTCGTCAAATGACCCGGCCTGCTCCAGCACATCCTTTCGCACCATCATGAACGCTCCAGCCAGCACATCTACCACATGGTCCTGGTCCGGGTGCAGGTGACCGAGATGGTAGCGTGCAAACACGGGCGAATGCGGGAACAGCCGCGCCAGCCCTGAGAGCTTAAAAAAAGATGTTGAAGGTGAGGGGAAGGAACGCTTGGACTCCTTGAGAAATGCGCCGCTGCCATCGATCATTTTAACACCTACGGCACCGCAGCCGGGATGCACCCTGAAAAACTCGATGCACTTGAAAAAGGTGTCTTCCCCCACGATCGTGTCCGGGTTCAGGAACAGGATGTGCTTCCCCGTAGCCGCTGACAGCCCGATATTGCATGCTTTTGCGAAACCCACATTTTCAGGACTGGAAATAAACCGCACCCAGGGAAATCGCTGGACCAGGTAGGCCATGCTGCCATCCGTGGAAGCATTATCGACAACAATAACTTCAGTTGTGATGACTTCGGAAGCCTTCGCAACGGAGTAAAGACACTGTTCGAGAAAGTGTTTTACATTATAGTTTACTATGATTACGGACAGCGTCAGGTTCAGTGGTCTAGGCGGACAAACCTACATAATAATGCAGACTGGGCAAGAATCGGCGCCACTTCGGCCAGAAGGATCAATACATTACTTTTGCGGATGCTTAAAAATGCGTTACTCGAGGCCATTGATGCTGCTGCTGCGGAGATCCGGCGGTTCACGGACCTGACCATCAAGATCTCGAACAAGGAGGGTATCAACAACCTGGTTACGGAAGTGGACCATGCTTCTGAGGACGCTATTATTGCCGTTATCAGGCAACATTTCCCCGAACACGGGATCCTCAGCGAGGAATGTGGTGCGCTGGTGCAGGATTCGAGCTATAAGTGGATCATCGATCCCATCGACGGCACGGTAAACTTCGCACACCGCATACCCATCTGCTGTATTTCCATCGGGCTGGAGCATGATGGGAAAATGGTGCTGGCTGGGATCTACAACCCCTTCATGGATGAACTTTTCGTTGCCGAGCGTGGCCAGGGAGCCACCCTCAATGGAAGGCCGATCCGAGTAAGCACCAAGGAGCAGGTGGTGCATGCCTGCCTCGTTACCGGCTTTCCTTATACGTACCTGGATGAGCCCAATGGACCCCTGCAGGTATTCGAGCGCTTTATCCGGAGAGGCATCCCGGTTCGGCGTCTAGGCTCTGCGGCCATTGACCTGGCCTGGGTGGCCTGCGGACGGTTTGACGGTTTCTATGAGCACAAACTGCAGGCATGGGACAGCGCAGCGGGCTTCCTGCTGGTGGAGGAAGCGGGCGGACGCGTTACCGACCTGTCGGGCAAGCCTTATTCTCCCTACCAGCCGGGCATTATCGCCAGTAACGGCATCATGCACGATGAACTGACCGAATGGGTAAAGGGCAATGTGCCGCCACTGACTAAATGAATCTTATGAGTGAAAACCGGACAGAAGTAGCTTCACTGGGTGAATTCGGGCTGATCGAGCACCTTACCCGCAATACCGAGACGCACCAGGCGTCCACCATCCTGGGCGTGGGCGATGACGCCGCGGTCATTGACCACTTCGGGAAACAGACTGTGATCACGAGCGATATGCTGATCGAGGGTGTTCATTTCGACTTAATGTACACGCCCCTGAAACATCTTGGCTATAAAACCGTTGTAGTGAATGTGAGCGACCTGTGTGCCATGAATGCCACGCCCACACACATCATCCTTTCAATGGGGTTCAGCAACCGCTTCAGCGTGGAAGCGCTTGATGAGTTTTATGAAGGGGTGTACGCAGCCTGCCGGGAGTACCAGGTGGACCTTGTCGGGGGAGATACATCTTCCTCCCAGAAAGGCTTCATTATTTCCTGCACGGCCATCGGTGAAGTGGCCCCGGGGCGCTTTGTGAAACGGAGCGGCGCAAAAAAGGGCGACCTCCTTTGTGTGTCGGGCGACCTGGGCGCTGCGTACCTGGGCCTGACCCTGCTGGAACGCGAAAAGAAGATCTTCCTGGAAAACCCGGGTGTACAACCTGACCTGGAAGGTGAAAAATATATCGTGGGCCGGATCCTGAAACCCGAAGCGCGGAAGGACCTGGTTGAGTTTTTTGAAACTTCCGGTGTCATGCCGTCGGCAATGATCGATGTCAGCGACGGCCTGAGTTCAGAGATCCTGCATATCTGTCGCCAAAGTAAAACAGGCTGCGTGCTCTATGAGGAAAAAATACCGATCGCGGAAGAAACAAAGCTGGCGGCATTCAAGTTCAACCTTGATCCTACGGCGTGCGCCCTGAGTGGCGGCGAGGATTACGAGTTGCTGTTTACCGTTCATCAGGATGATTATGAAAAAATTGTCCGGAATGCTGATATTAGTATTATTGGCTACATGACAGATGCGGAAGAAGGTGCGCACATCATCACGAAGGGCGGCAGCAGGCACCCCATCACGGCGCAGGGCTGGAATGCATTCCCGTAGCGCGGCGCGGGACAAACGGATCCGCATGTTA
>DASUVB010000016.1:0-5700 GCA_036373835.1 Flavisolibacter sp.
GCCCGGTACCAAACGTCGCGAGCAACGGCCAGAACAAGCCCAGGTCTGTAAGTGATGGAATGACCTTTTCGATTCCGGTGATGACGATATGGGTTTTTGGCCATGAGGCACTCAGGCGCGCATTGCCCTCGTTTTCGGTGATAGCAATACTGCCGGTATCGGCGATGATGAAGTTCGCCCCTGTGATCCCAACTTCTGCTGCGGCATATTTTGCGCGAAGCTTCTCGCGTGCCACCAGCGTCAGTTGTGCAGGCGTAAGATCAGGGGCAGTACCGAGATGCTTTGCAAATACCCGCGCAACGTCTTCCTTGCTTTTGTGCATCGCGGGCGTGACGATGTGGTACGGAGGCTCGCCATCGAGCTGCTGGATGTATTCTCCCAGGTCTGTTTCAATGCTTTCGATGCCGTGCTGCTCCAGGAACGGGTTCAGGTGGATCTCTTCTGTCACCATGCTTTTGCTCTTCACCACGGTGCGGCACGACTTTGCCTGGCATATGCGCAGGACCTCTTTCAGCGCATCTTCAGCGGTCTCTGCCCAAATCACCTTTGCACCCTTTTTTGTGATCGCGGCTTCGAACAGTTCCAGTTGTTTGTCCAGTGATTCTATTGCCTTCCAGCGAATATTCTTGGCGCGCTCGCGTGCCAGCGGAACATTGGTGAACTGCTGGCGCCCGATGGGGACCACAGCATTATACCTTGAAATATTGAAGTTGATCTTTCGCCTGTGCTCCTTGTCTGCCGCCCTGACGGTACTTTTCGCGTGGAAGGAAGAAGAATGATCTGGCATTGATTATTTCCGTTTAGGGGCTTCTTCAAAATGCGACTCAGCAATGTGCTGCAACGCATTATAGAATGCTGCTCCAAACTTACGAACCAAAGCTTCTTTGAGAAACTGGTAAACAGGCATTTTTAATTTTTTTCCAAGTGTGCAACCGGCCCTGCAAAGTGTTTCCCTGGGTTCGTAATTCACCTGGGTGTACACTTTTGTTTTTGAAACCTTGATCGGGTACAGGTGGCAGCTTATCGGTTTTTTCCATTCCAGCTTTCCATCGTAATAAGCCTGCTCTATCCCGCACCTGATGACGCCCTGCGCATCCCTGGATCCATACGCACACATCTTACCCTGGATCGTGGGTGTGACCCAGCCAAACTCCTGGTCGTACACGTACTTTCCCTGGCGCTGGATCTCGTCAAGTCCCTCGCGCGTGAGGTATGGCCGTATTACTTCAAAATGCTCCCTGAGCATTTTCTTCTCCTCCTTTTCCAGCGGAGCCCCGGCATCGCCATCCTCGCAGCACCCCCCCTTGCATTTGTGAAGGTCGCATACGAACCTGGCTTCCACCACGTCATCGCTGACCAGGACATCATCAATCGCTATCACGTTTCGCTTTTGCCGCAAAGGTAGGTAGTTAGCGTCCTGCAGCAGGTAAGGGCAGGCGTAAAGTTTTACAAAGGCGACCGGGGACTTTCCTTACGTTAACAAAGCTATAACAACAGGGGCTTGTGGAAATTGCCGGGTGGCTGATCTCATTTTCAAACCAACTGTATGCACAACTCCCGCCTGCTGCTCATGCAGCAATCTGTGCGTTTTTTTGGGTCGATGGTCTTCTGGACCCCGGTTACGATTTTCAGCCTTCTTCTTATCTACAACACGCTATCCTACTTCAGCTTCAGCAGGGATTTTTCATTCATCCTCGAAAGACAACTGTTGTTCGAAGACGGTATGTACTACACTTTTTTCTACGTGCACATAGCTGCGGGTGTCATCTGCATAGCAGCCTCGCTGGTGCAGTTTTCTTCCTACATCCTGAAGCGGAGAAAGACGATCCATGTGTGGAGCGGTAAGTTCTATGTGCTGGTGGTCCTTCTGGCCGGTGCGCCCACGGGACTTTATATGGCGTTCTTTGCCAAGGGAAGCTTTTACGAGCGTGCCCTGTTCCTGTTCATGGCGCTGTTTTGGTTTTTCACGACGTGGAAAGGATGGTCTGTCATCCGGAAGAAACAGGTGCTTGCCCACAAGATCTGGATGATCCGCTCCTATTCCATGGCGATGACCGCGGTCACGTTCAGGATATACCACCTGGTCTTTTATATGCTTGGCTGGGATCACCTCGAGAACTATGAACTGTCATTATGGATCAGCGTCATCGGTAACATGCTGGTCGCGGAAAGCGTGATCTGGCGAAAAAGCAAATCTTACCTGAAATCTTTCGTTTCCTGATCCGGCAATATTCGGCCAGCCGGGGCCATATTTAAAACAAGGTTTATGAAATCAATTCTGATCATCGCGGCAATCCTGATGACAGGTGCCAGCGTTTATGGTGTCGTCCACTTCAACAAGAAATCACAATCGCAATCATTCAGGCAACTTTACAAACCGGTGCCGGAAATGGTCCAGGCAGCGCCTTCGGAAACAGGAGCGTCGACCATCACCGCGGAAAAAACCAGGGTAACGCGTGAAGAACTGAACCCCACTGAAGTAACTCCGCCGCCGCCCCCCGCCCGGAAAGCCGTAAAGCGCAAAAAGGACCGTACGATAGAGCTTAAGGAATTTTCACGGGGTGAACCGGGCCGCAAAGTGAAATAACGTCACTTCCATTGCAGTGTCTCGATCAGGTGTTCCACGTCCTTGCGCAGGAAGTCACTGACCGGCTGCAGCGAGTCCGCATTTGGAGTGGCCGAAAAGTATAGTGCGCCACGCAGGAAGTGGCGTACCGAATCGGTGGCGAAGAACTGGTTTCCCGTAGCCGTATTTCCGCGCAGGGTGAAATACACACCGCTGACACCATTGACGGTCTGGAATTCTTCGGGCTGGATGGCAGAAGCCTTGTATGTGTGCTGCTTGTACGACATGGTAAAGGCATCGCGCACCAGGGAATCGAACTTGTTACGTCCGATGGACTTGTAGCTGATGTGGATCCGGCCGTTGAACTGCGGGAAATCGATATTGATCCAGTAAGGATTCTCGGGCCTGTCCTCGAAGAACAGCGAATCCCGTACAATCTCGCTGTAAACCGGGTACTCAAAGCGGTAAGGATACCCCGGCTCATCAAACACACGGTACTTTTTATCTGGCAGATCGATCCTGAAATAACCGCGCGGCCGCTGCGTGTAATCAGAATTGCACGAGATCCATGTAATCGCGACTAGGAAAAGAATGTTCAGCCTAACTTTCATGCCGGTACTGGTTGATGGAGATTTTTACTGTTTTTATCCGGTTGCGTTCGGTCTCCAGCACCGTGAAGTCGAAATCACCGCTGGTAACCGTTTCATTGATGGCGGGGAATTCCCCGGCGATCTCCAGCACAAGGCCTGCCAGTGAATCGCTTTCCCCTTTCACCTCGTCGAAAGTATCAATTGGAAGCCGCATGGTCCGGCACAAGTCGTACAGCATTACCCGTGCATCGGCGATGTAATTGTTCTCGTCGATCTTTTTCACGGTATTTTCCTCTTCGTCAAATTCGTCCTTGATGTCGCCAATGATCTCTTCCAGGATATCTTCCATTGTCACAATGCCGCTGGTGCCCCCGAATTCATCAACTACGACAGCAAAGTGTACCCGCCGGGCCTGGAACTCCTTCAGCAGGTCCTTGATCAGTTTTGATTCGGGGACGAAATAACTGGGCCGGATAAGCTGGTGCCAGTCAAATTCGGTTTCATTCACGTACGGTAGCAGGTCCTTGGTATTCAGAACTCCCACGATATCGTCCAGGCTGTATTTGTAGACCGGGAGCCGCGAATAATGCAGATCCTCCACCTTCCGGATCAGTTCAGGCAGGCGCATGTCGTATTCAACGCCATTCACATCCAGCCGGAACTTCATGATCTGCTTCACCGTGATGTTGCTGAATTTAACAATGCCCTTCAGGATGTTCTTTTCCTCTATCGATGTCTGCACATTATTGATGTCGATCGCATCATCGAGTTCCTTCATGCTGGTGGCTTCCGACTCGTTGGCACCACTCGTCTGGCTGATCTGGTCGGCAATGGCCACCATGCGGACGCTGATCCCGCGGAGCAGCATATGCAGCGCTTCCACCACCGAAGAGGTACTGTAGGCAAAGCGCAGCGTGTTCTGCGACGCCCAAACCTTTGGAAGCAGCCGGCCGATGAACACGATCACGAACGCAATGACGACAATTTTGATCAGCATGTCGATGTTCAGTGGTATGCCGATATCGATTACGCCGGCCCTGAGCACACCAGACAGCAGGAAGTTGGAGAGGATGATAATGCTGATATTAAACACACCAGTAGCGATCAGCAACGAAGTATAAACTGCTTTGCGTTCATCGAGCAGGTGGGTAATGCGCCTTGCGGCGGCGTGCTGCTTGGTCTTCAGCATGTTCACATCTTTGTTCTGCAGTGAAAACAGCGCAACCTCGGCGCCGGAAGTGATAAAACTGAGCAGCAGCAGGACCAGTAACAGCGCAACAAGAAAAACAGTGCTTTGTGGATTAACGGCAAGGAAGATGTGGGCCAGGGTATGATAAAGTGTATTAACCGAATGGTAATCCAATTCAAATGATTTCGTGAACGATGCAATCATAAAGGCAGGTCATAGCCTGCCCCTGATCATGGCGTAAAAATATACGTTTTCGCTTAGAAAGAAAGGTCCTCGTGTTCATCGATCGGATTATCCTGCCCGCTGAAACCTTCAATACCGGAATCTGCCTGGGCCGCACCCGGGTGCGCATGACCGGCATCCGTTCTTTTGTCAAGCATGATCAGGTTGTCGCCAACCACTTCGGTCGCGAATTTGCGATTCCCCTCCTTGTCCTCCCAGCTCCTGGTGCGAAGACGTCCTTCAATGTAAACAAGGCTTCCTTTGTGAAGATATTTCTGCGCCAGCTCTGCCAGCCCGCGCCACAGAACCACCGTGTGCCATTCCGTTTGAGAGATTAATTTTCCTGACCGGTCCTTGAAAGTTTCTGTCGTGGCCAGAGGGAACTTAGCTACACCGATATTGCCTTCAAGAAACTGCACATCTGGATCTTTTCCTAAGTTGCCAATGAGCATCACCCTGTTTACGCCTCTCATACAAATTCGATTTATCGTAATTAATGATCCGTCCGATGATTCCTCTTATAAATTTAGAAAAAGATAATCAAATTGTTTGCCACCGCCTTGATCCGAATCATGCGAGGTGATCCGCAATGAAACGTTTAAGCGTAACGGGGAACGCCTGTTCATCCAGCTTACGCGTATCCACCCAGGCGAAATCAGGCCATGCAGGCCTGGTGGTCAACGTCACCACGTTGAACTGCAGATACAGCTTCTGGTGGGTAAGCTTTTGTGTCTTTTGAATGCTTTTCTCCAGGGTTACCTGTTGCACACCAAATTGTTGGCGGAACATATCAATTACGTGCGACGCTTCCCGTAATCCAGGCGTTTCGATCAGGACAAATTCATGCAGCTGGTTCCAGATATCCGAACCCGTCCTTTGTCTGACCGCCACATAGTTCCTGTTTCGTACAACTATGTAATTGAGCCAGCGCGTTGCAGTCACCGGCTTTTTCTTTTTGACGGGGAATTGATGCTGCGTTCCCCGCAGGTAAGCCACGCAGTTCCTGGAAAAGAAACAGCGATTGCATTCAGGCACAGGCCTGCACACTGTAGCCCCGAAATCCATGATCGCCTGGTTGAATGCTGATGCATCATGTGGCGGGAGCAATTTAGTGGCGAGCTCGTTGAAGTACT
>DASUVB010000017.1:0-2439 GCA_036373835.1 Flavisolibacter sp.
CCAAGGGCGGAGACGCCAACTGGTATGCTTCACCGTGGGTTTGGGTTATTGGAGCAGCAGTGTTTATTCTTTTGCTGGTAGCGCTCACAAGAGGCAGTGGCCGCCGAGCAGACTAACCGGATTTAACCCCAATAAAAAAGATGCAATCATGCATCTTTATTTTTTTCTTTTTACTGATCCGGTCTTATGATCCACAACTTACTTTTCTGTAAGGCCTTTCATCCAGTATTGAAATTTTCTCAGGTGATTTCGACTCATCATGAGAAAGTTCTCTTCTGTCGTTCTTGTAATGTACAACAGGTAACAGATTAACAGAATCAGCACTATAAAAAACCACATCGGTAACATGACTATCTGATTTGCCTTAAAAAATCCAAAGACCGTTCCAAAAGAAAAACTTTCTGCGGATTCATCTAATTGGGGAAAACTATTGCCAAACCGGTGATGGTTTTACCTGCGCGGTGTAGGTGGCGGCGTACAATTACTGCTTCAATAGAGAAAATTCAACAACTCTTAGCGGAATGTGGACCGCATTACCTTCAACAGCCCGCTCGTTGACCATTCGGGAGAAACGATCATCCTGCGTACAGTGAACAGTGGCTCTGAGGGATCGCGCTGCGTGGAAAGCTGGAAAGCCATTTTGTAGCCGCGCTTCCGGATCTCCGGGATCCCCTCGGGCGCCCAGATACCAAACGGGTATGCAAAGTATTCAACCGGCTTGCCGGTGATTTCTTCGAGCTTCTGCTTCGTAGTTCCCAGCTGCAGGTCCCAGTCATTCACTACTTTTTTTCTACCACCGATTTCAACCGTGTTCTCAAACTTGTAGCGGTCCACCCGGTTGTGATCCCATGTATGTGACGCGATCACGTGTCCTTCATCCGAGAGCTGCCTGATCTGCTCGCGCGTCATGTAGCGGGGACGACCGATGGATATGGTCATGATGAAGTACACCCCTTTGAAACCATACTTGTCCATCTCGTGTTTCGCGATCGAGAACTGTTCTTCATCCGTATCATCATACGTAAGCATGACCGGCTTTTCGGGGAGCGGTGTGCCATATACCAGGTAATCATACAACTGGTCGGGCAGAACGGTTTTATAGCCGCTGTCGGCCAGGGCTTTCATCTGCGCCTTGAAGGCTGCCACCGTGACTTCGTAGCCGCGGTTTGCCTTACTTGCCAACTGCAGGTCACGAATGTGATGGTAGCACAGGATCGGTACCTGCTTGCGGTTCATGATCTCTTCGGCGGAGGCAGCTTTCCTGCTTGTTTCGGGCGCTGCATCAGCGGGTGATTTGGCGGAAGTATCAACGGGGTTGCTGCCTGTTGCCGGGCGGGCATTGTTTTCGGAGCATCCTGTAAGTATCAGCACGAACATGCTGAAAGCGAGAAGTTGGTTTTTCATCGTTATTACGCTTGATTGCAAAAATTAAAATAAGGGGTCATCAAAAAAAGGGATGAATTAACTTTTAACAAATATATCATACGTGAATCGCAAAAGTGTTGCCACAACAACGAAAAGAAAAAAGATCCTGATGAAGCGGTTGCCACGGGCGATGGCCATCCTTGCGCCCAGTGCACCACCGGCCGCATTGCAGATTGCCATCGGTATGGCTGCCATCCAGATGATATGACCCTTGAACAGGAACAGCGTGATCGACCCGAGGTTAGTAGCCATGTTCACCAGCTTTGCTTTCGCGGAGGCATGAAGAAAGTCAAGTCCCAGCACGCTCACAAAGGCCAGTATCAGGAAACTGCCTGCACCCGGCCCGATAAAGCCGTCATAGAATCCTATGACAAGGCAGATGATGCAGGTTAACCACAGCTCTTTGTTGAAAGGGTGGTCTTTTGCTTCGTGCTGCCCGAAATCTTTCTTGAGGAAGGTATACACCGCAACACCGGCAAGCACCACCAGCAGCACCGGTTGCATGAAGCTGTTACTGACGCGGGTAAGGAGGTAGGAGCCCGCATATGCCGAGAAGAATGCGACCGTACAACCTGCCGTAACAAGCTTCCACCTGATTGACACTTTTTTAATATACTGGATGGCGGCGACACTGGTCCCGCTGAAAGATGGGATCTTGATGCTGGCGATAGCGGCAGCTACGGGATGGGCAGAAAGTATGACCAGCGCAGCCGGGGTCTGGATCAGCCCGCCGCCTCCAACAACAGCGTCTACAAAACCCGCACAAAATGCGGCAAGACAAAGCAGCAGGATCTGGTACAGGTCGATCGTCATGTAAGTGCTGCAAGATACACGTGACAGGGATACCTGTTTGTAGTGATCAGTCTTTTGCGTCGATTTTTTCCACGAGGTCATCGATGAGCGCCGCCTGGGCGGGGTTTATTTTTGCCCTGGCTTCTTCGGCGCTGAACCAGGCGGACTGGTCCACTTCAGGAAACGTCTGCCGGCGCCCGGATTTATACGGCCATTCCTGTG
>DASUVB010000018.1:0-3804 GCA_036373835.1 Flavisolibacter sp.
TTGCGGATCATGACGTTTTCCGTTGGCATGCCTCGCTTGCGGCCGGCTTCATCGCGACCTGATTTGATGCAGATGCCATCATCGCCAACATCAAAAACACTGTTCTCGATCAGGACATTCCTGCAGCTTTCCACATCGATGCCATCGCCGTTCTGGGCATACCACGGATTCTTTACGCTGATATTCCGTACGGTAAGGTTGGACGACATCAGCGGATGCAGGCACCACGCCGGGGAATTCTGGAACGTGACTCCTTCCAGCAGTATCTTATCGCACTTCGTCAACACCAGGAGGTTGGGCCGCAGGAAGTCTTTCACGCCCTCGTAGAATTCAGGCGTTTTCTCCGGCCGGATCTCGCCCGGGTTTTTCAGCTTCGAGCCTGCCAGAGATTTTTCCGAGGGATACCAGGTCTTCTTATCATCGCTGAGAACTCCGCCTGATGCCAGCAGCTTTTTCCATTGAGATTCGGTAAGCTTGTCCTTCTTCACCATGCGCCATGCGTCACCATTGCCATCAATGAGGCCATAGCCAGTGATCGCGATGTTCACTGCATCGGTGGCCGAGAGCGGCGACTGGTTGCGCATCTGCGGCAGGCCTTCCCAGTTGGTAACTACCAGGGGAAACTGGCTGAAATCATCCGTGAACTGCAGCATCGCATTTCGTTCCAGGTGCAGGTTTACATTACTTTTCAGCACCAGGGGACCCGTGATCCACAAACCCGAAGGGATGACCACAACGCCGCCGCCGCTTTTGCTGCACACGTCAATGGCCTTGCTGATGCTTTTAGTGTTCAGCGTAACGCCGTCCGCCACAGCGCCATATTTGGCAATATGAAATGTATCCTTCTTAAATGAAACCTGCTGCGCCACCGGTGCAGGATTCTTCTGGCCGGCTGCCACAACACTACAAAAAACAAACGCAGGAAGTATTATTGATTTCATATTTCTGGTGTAGCAAAAAAGGCCGCGCAGGGAACTGCACAGCCGTTTTAACGATTGCTTGCTACGTTGCATTTCATGAGAAAATTTTGCTTTTAATCTTTAACAAGTCTACTCACATATTCAGTGACTGCAAGCGCTATTAACTCCTTTTTTTACGCAATCGTTACCGAAAACGTTGCCGAAATCAGAACTTTGTAACATCGCCCGCATTTCCCGCCGGAATTACCGTCCATCTGCACTTTTTATCAACTCCTGCCATGCGTACCGGCACTGGATATTTCGCTCTTTTTTAATCAATTTTTGCAACCAAAGGCTCCACGCGGAACCAGTCGAAATCTGCATAGCCCGCGTCGTTCGTCTGGCTGTCGCGAACACAGAATATCCCCACCTTTGCGCCCTTCCACCTGCCTGCAACTGCTGTGAACGGATCACCTGCGTTGGTAAATGTGCGTCCATCGGTGCTATAGCTGAAACGGCAGACCGCGCCCGCGCTTACCTGCACGCGGAACCAGATCTCGTTTGAGGTGATCTTCATGATCACGCGCTCCTCTTCCTGCCTGCCCTTTTCTGCATCCTTTGCAACACCATATGTCAGGTGGATCCCGTCGGCGGAGCTCTTTAACCCGATAGCCGCATAGCTCATACCCATTACGGTAAGCCCTGCGCGTTCGTTCTGCAATTTTGTATTCGGTGTAAACTCCATGCGGGTCGTCACCTGGAAGGCTTCGGCCGGGAATTTTTGCAACAGGATGCCGGGCACCTGCCACAGGTTTTTTGTACTGTCGGGAACCTTTTGCGAGAACAGGCGCAGGAATCCTCTTGCCGGATCAGCGAACGACCACGTTGCCTGCGGGTTTCCCATCCATTGCCATTGCAGACCCGGGGAGCGCCCATTGAATTCATCTGAATCCACCGGTGTGGCAACCGGGTGGGTCCTGCCAACATCCGGCTTCCGATACCTCATTACCGGCTCGCCTTTCCCATCCCCATCGGCATCCATGCCGATGACAGGCCAGTCATTCACCCACTTCATCGGCTGCAGGTGAACGATCCTGCCATAAGCATCCTTGTCCTGGAAATGCAGGAACCAGTGCTGGTCTTTCGCTGTGCTAACCCATGCACCCTGGTGGGGGCCGTTTATTCTCGTGGTGCCCTGGTCCATTACCACTTTCCGCTCGTAAGGACCATAAATATTTTTTGAACGCAACACCAGCTGCCATCCTGTTGAGACGCCACCAGCCGGTGCAAATATGTAGTACCACCCGTTCCGTTTGTGAAACTTCGGACCTTCAATCGTCGGGTCGAGTTCATGCCCGTCATAGACGAGCACTCCTTCATCAATGGTGGCAGTGCCCTGCGCATTCATCCTTTTCACGACGAGAACACTCTTGATCCCCGCACGGCTTCCTGCGAACGCGTGTACGAGATAGGCCTTTCCATCTTCGTCCCACAGCGGGCACGGATCGATCAACCCCCTGCCAGCTTCAACCAGCACCGGTTCGGACCACGGTCCGGCCGGATGCTTAGCTTTTACGAGGTATATCCCAAAATCGGGATCCGGATAATAGATCAGGAACTCGCCGTTCCTGTACCGGATGGAAGGCGCCCATACGCCGGCGCCATGTCTCGGAACTGAAAAATGTTCCAAGGGTACCTGGCGTCTCAATGCATGACCAACCAGGGTCCAGTTTACCAGGTCTTTCGAATGAAGTATGGGAAGGCCGGGAACATCTTCGAAGCTTGATGCCGTCATGTAAAAATCTTCACCAACCCGGATGGCATCAGGGTCCGAATAATCAGCATGAAGCACCGGGTTTTTATACGTTCCGTCGCCGTTGTCGGCTACCCACACCTTCGACACAAAGGGCTGCGCATGCGCAGCGACCATCATCAGCAACAGCAGTTTCAGCATAATGATCTTCATCGCAATAAATTTTCCGGGTTCCAGTCGCCTAAGATATTTACCAGTGTATACTTCCTTACTTCCTCCTCGGTAAGCTGCTTCGCCCACTTCACGCGTGATTCCGGTCGTGCCCCCGGTCCCGAGCTTTTATATTCTGCATATCGTGCGGTCAGTTCATTGGCAGGGTTGCGCCAGTTGTTCCATCCTTCAGGAATGATATGGCTGTCCATCCACGTGTTGATATAGGTGACACTTGCCGTTGGGCTCCAGGGCCTGCCGAGTGATACCTTATTGACACTGCTGTCGGCAGTGAGACGGCAATCGAAAAACACAAAGCCAAAGGGAATGATGCTGTTGGTGGAAGCTGCGGTAACGTGCGAATTCTTTTTTGAATGAATGTGGCAATTCTTAAAAACCGCTGTCGCAGCTCCAAAAATGAAATCGGTCGTACCCTCGATGTAGCAGTCCCGGAAATAGTGCTTCACCCCTGAGCCACTCAGGAATAGCACATCCTGGAAGCCTGTCATCCTGCAATTGTAAAAGGATGCACGGTTACCCTCAACTCTCAGGGCTACGGCCTGTCCTGCTGTAAAGCCCGCGTTGTTGCGGAACGTGATGTTCTCGGCATGAAAATCATTCCCGTACACAAAAAAGGAAGCGCATGTCCATGTATTTAACGTATCGCCGTTCGGCATCCTGGTGCCGGCATGATTGTCGAACGTCAGGATGGTCTTCACAGGGTCCTCGCCCACCAGGCGTACAAAATGCTTGGTGGCGTCCACGATAATCACCTCCCGGTATACTCCGTTGCGAACGTAAATGGTCACGGGCTTGCTGTTGCCTTCAGGTACGGCATTCAGCGCCTCCTGCACGGTCCTGTATGTACCCGAACCGTCGCACGCCACGATCATGTTCTGCTGCTGAGATATCCCAACAAAGGAACACACTACTAAAAACAGT
>DASUVB010000019.1:0-2701 GCA_036373835.1 Flavisolibacter sp.
TCAGGAACCCTTGTTGATATAAGCCTGGAGCGCGGTGACGTATTGCTCAAAGGCTTCTACACCGGCAGGCGTGACCCGGCAGATGGTCTGGGGATAATTGTCGCGAAACTGTTTGATCACTTCGATATAACCCGCGTCGCGTAGCTTCTGTATCTGGACGCTCAGGTTCCCCGCCGTGGAATTCGTCTTCTCTTTCAGGTAGGTGAATTCGGCTTCTTTAACGCCAATAAGCAGCGACATGATCGCCAGCCGCAACTGAGAATGTAATATGGGGTCCAGATCTTTAAACACGCTAACCGCTTATTTTATTGAATTCCCTGTACGCAATATGACCGGGGATGATGTACCCGCACAGAACGGCAATCGCATGAAGGATCATGGTCCATTCAAATGACGTGACGAAAAGTGATGCGAATGCAAAGCCCCATGTCAGGTACGCACCGATGATCGAAGGCCTGAAATTCAGCGCTGCTCCATAAATGAGGATCCAGAAGCCATAGAGCCCGAGAAGCAGTGCAAAGCCTTTCACCGGCGGCACGTTGGCGCCAGGGTAACCAACATTCATGGATACAATGATCAGGAACAGCGACAGGATGAATCCCATATTCAGCTTGCTGAAAAGGTCACTCGTAAAGGTGCGTACGCGTACTTTCGTGCCGCGGCTGAAAAAACGTATGGCCTGGTACAGGAGCAGCAGAATTGTTATGGCTCCGAACGCATTCCAGAAGAAAAAATGATCCAGCCAGTTCAGCCTGAGGTTCAGGAATGTGAACAGCGATGCCAGGAACAGGAGCCAACCCCACAGGATCCAGCCCATTCCGTTGTCTTTTTGCTCATTCTTCGCCGTGCTGATCATCTGCTGGATGATGCGCAGGCTTTCCTGTTCTGTAAGATTCTTTTCTTCCATATTATTGTTTTGTACGCAGCAGGTGACCGGGGATGATGTAACTGGTTAGAATGGCAACCGCTGCAAACACCAGCTGGTAATCGTATGGGAAAAACACGGCGGCGCAGGCAAGCACCCAGTTGATGATGCCTCCGATCACCAGCGGCCGGAAACGGAGGATGCGGCCCGACACGAATGTGCCCAGGCCGTAGAATAGTATGAAGAAGGGATAAGCGTTCAACCAACCTTCCCTTCCCATTGACGAAAGGATAAAGCTCAGTACAAAAAAGCTGATGCCCACACCGATCCACAGGTTGCCCATGCTCTCTCCCACAAACGTTTTGACTGCAGCACCCCTGTCCTGCTTCCTGCTGTACCAGACCGTGATGAATACCGCGGGTATGACGGCAAGCCATACCATGTAATGATATTCGGAATGCAGGAACACCTTCAGGACAAATTGCACCAGGATCGCTGCAAAAACAACCCATCCCCACATCAGGAAGTAAAAGCGGTTCTCGCTAAGATTGCTTTTTGCGTTGCTGATCATCGAACGGATCAGCTGCAGGCTTTCCTGCGGAGAAAAATTATCTTCCATTACAATTTGGCTTGGTTCAGGAAATAGGTGGTCGTGCCGCGTCCCCAATTGGGCTCCAGTGCACCAGCCGGCCTGAATGTTTCATATTTGGCCAGCGCCTGTTCAAAAAGCTTGCGTGCTTCCACCTTGCTGCCGCCAAACTGCTCCGGTGTATAAAATTTATCCTGGCCTTCCAGCAGGTATACGCGCGGATTCTCCGGGTTCAGCTTCCTGGCCATTTCCAGTGCTTCCTGTGCCTGCGGACCGTACTGCATGTAACGGTTCATCGGGTCCGCCATGAGTCGCAATGAAGCGATCATTTTCTTTACCAGCCAGATCTCCGAATTATCGGCACTCAGTCCCTCCGCCTTCGCGATCAGTTGCTCCGCCTTGTCAGCCAGCGGGTCCAGCGTGGCGGCCATGCCTCCCATTTTGCCGCCGGTCTGCATGAACCCGGCATTCACCTGCGTGAGCGCAGCGTAGTAGAATGGCAGCCACTGTGTCTTTTCTGCTTCGCCGATGCGTTCAAATGCACCGGACAATTCCTTCAATGCATCCGGGTTGCGCAAAGTGTCAACGGCAACGATCTTTTCCGTCATTGCTTTCGTGTATTTTTCTGATTGTGCAAAAGCGATGCATGCACTGAGGGTTAATAACCCGCCAAGTAAGAACTGTTTCATATACTATTGTTGATTTTTAAGTTTATCATATTCTTTTTCAACCGAACTGGCGCCGGTATTCACATAAGCATTCAAGAAATGGAAAGTCAGCCCGATGCCCCAGCCCAGCATGGGCCATACAGGCCAGGGTAGCCCCGATCTGCCGTAATCACGCTGGTCTGAAAAGATCCAGAGCGCCCAGAAGAACGCATTCATGATGACATATGTGGCCAGGTGCTTTTTAAATGACGCGCGCCTGCGGGCGATATGCCACAGGTGTGGGTCCTTGCCTTCAGGTGTGTGATGATAATGATTCATATTGCGTGGTTTAAATTCGAATGGTCAGTGTTTTGTCAATAGCCTCCTGTGACCGGTCCACTCCAAAGCTGAAAAATGCGCCAACAAAGAAGAACATTCTCGATGCCGGCACGATCGCTTCCCGCCGCAGCCCATTCTGCGCGTACCTGTAACCAAATACCTGTTTTGAATTCAGCACATTGTTAACCGAAAACACGAGCACAGTGAATTTTTTAGCACCCTGCTTAAAGACCTGTGGCAGGTAGTTCATGCTGAAACTAA
>DASUVB010000020.1:0-4143 GCA_036373835.1 Flavisolibacter sp.
TATTTCCGGAAAAATAAAAAGTTCGGTTCCCGCGACCGGCGCATCGTTTCTGACCTTTGCTTTTGCTACTTCCGCACAGGGCAGGCTTTCTCATCGTACAACACAGAGGAAAGAATGCTGCTGGGCCAGTTCCTGTGCAGCAGGGAGTCGCAAATTCTCCTGGAAATGCGTCCCGATTGGTTTGAGAATGTTCATCTTCCGCTTCCGCAAAAGCTTGCAATGATCGGCAATGATACTTCGCCGCACATTTTTCCTTTCCCTGAATTATTGAGTGATCGAATTGATGCTTCACAGTTTAACCTGTCCTTCCTGCAGCAGCCGGATGTGTTTCTGCGCATCCGTCCCGGCAGGCATGAGATCGTTCGAAGCAGGCTGGCAACTCAGGCGATGCCGTTTGAAATTGAGACCGATGCTGTACGACTGCCTCCGGGATTTAAAACAGAGGAAATTTTTCAAACAGACGCCGAGGTTGTGGTGCAGGACCTCAATTCCCAGAAAGTGCTCGATGCGCTGGCCGCGCAGCCATTGCCCGGCCACACCCTGAAAGTGTGGGACTGCTGCGCTGCGAGCGGGGGAAAATCACTCCTGGCCGTTGACCGTTTCCCACGGATCGAACTCACGGTTTCGGACATACGACCTTCTATCATTGCCAACCTGCGCAAGCGGTTCGCCCGCGCAGGGATCAGTAGATACGAATCTTTTGTATTGGATGTTTCCGTTGCATCATTGCCAGGTCATAGAAATTTCGA
The DNA here is from genome assembly GCA_036373835.1 of Flavisolibacter sp. Taxonomy (GTDB): domain Bacteria; phylum Bacteroidota; class Bacteroidia; order Chitinophagales; family Chitinophagaceae; genus Flavisolibacter. The sequence continues at coordinate 750 of DASUVB010000020.1, forward strand.
CATCATTATTTGCGACGCGCCCTGTAGCGGCTCGGGTACCTGGGCCAGGACCCCGGAGCAGCTACTGTTCTTCAAAAAAGAAAAAGTGGCCGCATATGCACGGCTCCAGGAAAGCATCGCTGTGAATGCCATCCGTTCATTGAAAAAGGAGGGATATTTCCTGTACATCACCTGTTCGGTCTTTGCAGAGGAGAATGAAAACGTGGTATCGCATATCAGCGATCATACCGGGGCACAGATCCTTGCTTCAGGCTATTATGAAGGATGGAATACAAGGGCAGATACCTTGTTTTTTGCGTTGTTTAATCTACCTTGATCAATTCCCCCGTGGTCAGCAGGTCGCCCCCGTCAAAAACTGAAACATAATACTTGCCACTCGCCAGGTGAAACAGCGGGAGGTAAATCAGTGCCAGTCCCTGTTGCTTGGTGTGCCGCGATTCCGCCACCAGCTGCCCTTTGGAATTGAAAACACGGACCACCAGGTTAGTGGATGCGTTGGGTGTAACTATTTCAACGGTAACATCACCGCGCGTGGGGTTGGGGATCAGCTTCACCGAATTACCGGATGGGCCCGCGCAGGATGCCGGCAACGTTACATTGACGGTATCTATGTAATCAGCAGTAAAGGCAGAATCCGAAGCGTCGATGACCTGGCGGATACGATAGCTGATCGTGCCGGCAGGCGCTGACAGCAATGTATCTGCAAACTGGTAATTTTTGGGCGTACCGAAGACTGATCCGCTGCCATTCACCTCGCCGACCTTAACATAGCCGGCCTGCCCGGGATATTTTCTTTCGATCTCATACTTCATCGAAGCCACGTCCTTGCTGGTCCAGCTGAGGGTGGTCTTGCAGGGTGATAGCGTGGCCGAAGCAGTGGAGAACTCTTTGAGCAATATCATCAGTGCCAGTTTCACATCGGGAATGCCATAGCCTGTAGTATCGTTTGGCGAAGTAAACCGGTTGCCGGCCTGCTGCAGCACCCTGAGGATGCGCATGTTATTGAACTCCGTAAAGCCCTGCCACAGGCAGGTAGCCAGGCCGGCCATGTTCGGGCATGCGAAGGAGGTTCCGTTGCTGGTACCGATAGTGTTGTTGGTATGCTGGACCACCGTCTGAACGCCTACTGATGCCACATCAGGCTTTACCTGTCCATCGGATGAGGGCCCGCGGCTGGTAAAGCTTGCGGGGACACCGGTGCGTGTCACGGCACCGACTGCCAGCACGCTGTCGCCATCGGCGGGGGTGATGATCTTCCCCCAGCTGTTGTTGCCCTCATTGCCGGCAGCGTTGACCACCAGGATCCCCTTCTTTGCCGCCAGGTCAGCCCCGCGCACCGCGATGGTGGTGTTGCCATTCATCTGCTGGTAGGTGTAATTGAAAGCGGGATCATCAAAGTTGTAATAACCAAGCGAAGAAGAAATGACATCTCCGCCGGAACTATCGACACGCTCCGCTGCACAGACCCAGTTGTGTTCCTCTATCGGGTATTCGGTGGCAGCATCCTCACTGCGGAACAGGTAAAAAGATGCTTTCGGCGCGGTCCCGATGAACTGCCCAGGGATGTTTGCCGCGATGACCGAGAGACACTGCATGCCATGCTGATGATCTTCGTTCACGCTGGCTTCGCGTGCAACGAAGTCCCAAGTTCCCAGGATCTGCCCGTTGGCGCGGATGCTGTCGAACGACTTCAGTGTCTGGTAGCCGAAATAGCCGGCATCCAGCATGCCGATGACCATGCCCTGCCCGCGCAGGCCGATGTTGTGCAGGAACTCTCCGTTATGGATATGCACCTGCGCATACGAAAGCCCGTAATTAAAAAAATCCGCAGTGAGGTTAAATGCCGCCTGGTCCGTGAAAGGTACCTGCAGGGTATTACCATCAAAAGCCTGGATGCCTGAATTGTATTTTTCCTGCGGTGGTGCGGGAAAACCCACTTTCAGGGCGATCGGCGCAGCGGTTTTTACAAACGGGAAGCTGTTGATCTTCGCCAGCGCGGCAGCGTCAGACGTCAGGATGGTGACAGCATTCAGCCATTTGCTCACATTCAGTATCGTTACATTGCCAGCCATCCGGACACTGTCAACGTACCGGGGCGTAACCGGGAGGTCGGTGCTGTCGAGCGCAATGTTGTATCGGACACGGCGGTTAATGGCGCGTGCCGAAAGAAAGGCGGAGGGGTTGCTGAGTGTGTATGGATTCGATGCCTTATCAGTAAACCATATGATGTGACGGCTGTACTGTGCTTCGCTGGTTTGTGCGAACAGGAAAAATACCAGCACGCACCCGAAAAATTTAATCATACTCAATTGTGATCGATCATCGATCGTTTAATGCCAAAGCCTATTTTATAAGGACTTGGACCACCCGGGTTGGGCTGATACTCCCACATGATGAACTCCTGGTAAACCAAGCCGATTCCTTTTGCAAATTTATCCACAGCATAATTGATGGCGGCATAAGCAGTAGGAGTGGTAATGGGAACATTGATCGATTCGTTCACCTGGTCAACGGTGATAATACCCGGGACCGTTTCGCCACCCAGCACCATCGTCTCACCGGTGGCTGTGATGGTGTAATCCCAGTCGTACATATTATCATCATTGCTGAAGTTATGTTTATCGATGAACGGTTCAAACGGCAGGTACGTATTGCCCTTCCAGGAATGGCCATCACGCAGGGGAAGGGCCAGTTTTACGAATCTCAGGTTCTCCTCGATCCATTCGGCCGACTTGTCCAGGCGCGTCACAAAATAAGTGCCCGACGACTGCCAGGGTGCGTTGCCGGCTGTATCCCTGATGAAACGGTAAATACGCATCGTGGGACGGCCAAGGTTGTCGGTCATTTCCACATCCACCACATGCTTTTCTTCGTAAGTGTGGATCTCTGTGTTGCGTCCGAAATTGGTAAAGACCGTGGAATCGGTCAGGTATGTGATGTATTTACCCGGCTGGAGCGGAAGATAGTCGCCGATCTGTTCAAGGGTGATTTCTTCAGTTTCACGCTCGCAGCCTGCCAGTAGCAGCGCGGCGAAAAAGAAACTGGCGAAACGGAGTACAATTGATCTCATAAGTAAATGGATTCTACTGCCGCAGGGCGGCATATATGAACCTTAAAGCTAATAAAAAACGTGGAAAGGACGGGTGTATTGTCCCCGGGTGGAACCAAGGCCCTTAAACCACTGGTTCCCTTTGGATTATCCCGCCCCCAATTACGTCGTTCCCTTCGTAGAATACCGCACTTTGGCCCGGTGCGATGCCTTTGGCTTTTTCATAAAAGCGAACAGTAACGTCGCCGCCGGACGGCATGATCAGGGAAGGTGTGCCCTGGTCCTTGTACCGGATCTTCGTCGTCACGTCCATTTCGCCGGCCAGGCCGTCATATTTGATCCAGT
>DASUVB010000021.1:0-5397 GCA_036373835.1 Flavisolibacter sp.
ATGATGGCGTCATCATTATTTTTCAGTGAAGGCTTGAAAACAAGGAATTCGTCAGGGGTCACAGTGCCCTGCACCAGGTTTTCCCCGAGTCCCCACACACCACTGATATGGATCACATCCCGAAAACCTGACTCGGGCTCCAGTGTAAAGGCAACACCTGACGACGAAGTATCCGAGCGGACCATCTCCTGGATTCCCACCGAAAGCGCCACTTTTTCGTGCTCGAATCCGTTGTCTTCGCGATACTTGATGGCCCGGTCCGTATACAGCGATGCGAAGCACCGCCGGACAGCTTCCAGGAGCGCTTTCTCTCCCCTGATGTTAAGAAATGACTCATGCTGACCCGCGAAGCTCGCCTGTGGAAGATCCTCTGCGGTGGCACTGCTGCGCACCGCGACAGCGATGTTCCTGCCCGCTGAAAATTCGCGGTAAGCATTAATAATATCCGAGACAACTTCTGCAGGCATTTCAGCCTGCATCAGCAGTTGGCGCGCAAGCATGCCGGTAGCCGCAAGATTGGTGTAACGCTGCCGGTCCAGCGACTGCATTAATTGCTCCAGGCGTGGACGAAGGCTGTTTGTATCAATGAACTTCCAGAATGCTGCGGAGGTTGTGGCAAATCCATCGGGCACACGGATTCCCTTCATCTGAAGCTGTGAGAACATTTCTCCCAGCGAAGCGTTCTTTCCACCGACATCAGGTACATCGGCAATGGAGATATCGCGGAACTTCCGGGTATAGACTGGCATGACAACAGATTAGAACCCAAAATTTAGCTGTTCCTGCCAGCGTGGAAATGACAGCCATCAAGGGAAACGGTGACAGGTATCATCGCGGTGATACCAACGGGGAACAGCACCTCAGTTGGACATATTACGGACCACCTGTGTCAGAACAATCATGATGAGGCTGAATACGCTGAGCACGAGGAAGGCCGCCGGCATTCCCCATGCCTGTGACACATGCCCGATCATCAGGGGACCAAGCACAAACCCCGAATATCCAATGAATGTCACGGAAGTGAGCGCATACGCAGCAGTCATTTTGCCTGATTTTGCAGCCATCATGTACACTACCGGAACAAGGACCGCGTCGCCAATGCCAATGAGCAGGAAGGCCAGGACGGCAGGAAAAAGGAAGGGGAAAAACGCTGCAATGGCAAAACCTGCAGCCATGAAAAGGCCGCTGTACACCAGCACCCGGTACACGCCCAGTGCAGCAATAATGCGATCACCGGCAAGGCGTCCGATCGCCATCATGATAATAAAAGCGGAATAGCCCGCGGTCACCTGCGACTTCTTCGCGTGAACCACCTTTTCGAAATAGTTTACGCTCCAGTCAAATACGGCGCCTTCGCACAACATCGCGCAGAAGGCAATCAGTCCAAGAACAAGCAGGTACCTGTCCGGCATCACGAACAATGGCTTGCGTTGCAGCGGGATGTGTTCTACGGCCTGCTTCCTGTTAAATACAAAAGCAAATAAAACCACGATCAACGCAACGACCATGAAATGTATAAACGGAGCGTAGCCGAGGATGATCATGAGGGTTCCAAGTCCGGCTGAAACAAAGCAGGCAAGGCTCCATACGCCATGGAACATCGAAACCACCGGCCGGGTGTATAATTGTTGCAGCTCCACCGCGCGCGTATTCGCTGCGAGGTTGTATATCGTCCGACCCAGCCCTACCATGAATAACACGATCACCAGCTGAGTGGCAGATGATGCCAGGCCTGCCAGGACGAGCAGCAATGCGGAAATGATGCAACTGGTAAACAATACGCGGCCGGCACCGATGCCGGCAATGATGCGCCCGGCAACAAGAAGTCCTGTCATGAGTCCTGCCGGGATCAGGAAGAGTACTGTCCCGAGTGCCGCATTATCAAGATGGAGTTGCCGTTGAATATCGGGAATCCGTGAGGACCAGGCGGCGGTCATCAGCCCGGACAGGAAGAAAAAACCAAAAATGCTCCGACGCTGGCTGTGCCTGCGGGGAGCATCGGGATATTCCGGCATGCTGCAAAAATACCAGCACTGCGTTCAACTTCGCTAGCTGTTTTGCGCCCGGTGACGGCTTTGCCGCTGGTTGCGGCTCCTGTCATTCCTGTTCCGGTTCTGTGGAGGACGGGCACTTTGCGTTTTAGCCTTTGCCTGCGCCGCTTCCGGCACCGGTACATGATTCGCTTCAAATGGATGTGGAAACGCGGGGATCTTCTGCCCGATCAGCTTATTGATATCCTTGAGGTTGACGATCTCATCACGGTCGCAGAACGAAAGCGCAATTCCATCCGCACCGGCACGACCGGTTCTCCCGATCCGGTGCACATAAGTCTCGGGAACGTCAGGCAGGTCGAAATTGATCACGTGTGTCAATCCGTCGACGTCAATGCCTCGTGCCGCAATATCGGTAGCTACCAGCACCTTCAGGCGCCCGCTTTTGAATTGGTTCAGGGCATGTTGCCGGGCCGTCTGCGTTTTGTTACCATGGATCGCTGCTGCATTCACGTTCAGCTTTTTCAGGTCCTTCGTGATCTTGTCAGCGCCGTGCTTTGTTCTTGTAAACACCAGGGTGCGGGCGATCTTCTGTTCCTGCAGCAGGTGCATCAGTAACGAAAGCTTGTCCTTTTTGCTGACGAAAAACACGGACTGGTCGATCTTTTCCACTGTTGAGGAAACAGGTGTTACTTCCACGCGTACGGGCTGGTGCAGGAGGCCATCGGCCAGCTCCTGGATCTGCGGGGGCATGGTAGCTGAAAAGAAAAGTGTCTGGCGCTCCTGGGGCAGTTCGCGGATGATCTTTTTGACGTCGCGTATGAAGCCCATGTCGAGCATACGGTCTGCCTCATCCAGGATGAATACCTCCAGGTGGTCCAGGTGCACATAGCCCTGGTTCATCAGGTCGAGCAGTCTCCCGGGCGTGGCGATCAGGACATCCGTTCCGTTACGCAGGGCAAGGGTTTGTGTATGCTGCGATACGCCGCCGAAGATGACGTCGTGCTTGATTCCGGTATGTTTTCCGTAAGACTCGAAGCTTTCATCGATCTGCACGGCCAGTTCACGTGTTGGCGTGAGCACCAGGCAGCGGGTATGCTTGTATCCTTTGGAATTATTGGGCTCTAAAAAAAATCGTTGCAGGATCGGGATAGCGAATGCTGCGGTCTTGCCTGTGCCGGTCTGGGCACAGCCCAGCAGGTCTCTTCCTTCGAGTACGATAGGGATAGCCTGTTGCTGGATAGGGGTAGGATGCGTGTATCCTTCCGTTTTCAATGCTTTTTGTATGGGTGCAATGAGACCCATTTGTTCAAATGTCATGTTCTGTATTTTTTTGCCTGCCTTGTACCGGCGGCGTAGCTCATCCGGGACTGATGAACTTACGGGTAGAATTCCAGTCTGATTAAAGTTCCAAAGATAGCCAGCGTCTTGCAAAGGGATTGCTAAAGAACGCGGCACCCGTATTGAAACGAAAAAGACCTCTTACGAGGCCTTTTGAATTACCATCTTTTCTTGTAACCGCCGCTGTTGTCGTTGCGGAAGCCACCACCGCCGCTATTGCTGCGCGCAGGCCTGTCTTCTCTCGGCTTGGCTTCGCTTACACGGATGTTTCTTCCGTCAACGGTGCCGTTATCGAGTTCAGCGATTGCTTTCTTAGCTGCCTCTGAATCGGACATTTCTACAAAACCAAATCCGCGGGATTTGCCTGTAAACTTGTCCATGATCACCTTGGCTGATGTTACTTCTCCATAGGGTGTGAAAAATTCTCTTAAGTCTTCATCCTGTACGTTGAAGCTTAAATTCGAAACGTAAATGTTCATAACTGATGTTTAATAATGAATGATCTGAGAGGCAGAGTAAGCAACTAACGGATGCGTAGCAGGTTAATGTCTATTACTAATGCGGAGCTCAAATAACGTAGCGAAGATAAGACTATTTCGCATATTGTCAATAAATGGCAAATACTTTCACATATCGTTTTCCAGCAGGCACATGGGCTCAAAAACTTGTATTGAAAGAGACGGGTGATACCCGGGACATGAGAACTTTTGTAAAACCATTCCTGCAATCGTAACCTTAGTGGAGCTTCCTGAGCTGACGGGCAAGTACAACAACCCGTCGCCCTTCCATATGAACAAGCATATTCCCGTTCTTCCCGCGGATGCATTTACCATCGGACCGCATGATCGCTTCACATGTCTTCCCCTTTACTCCAGGATCAGTTTGCCTGTCGCCGCGATATGTATAAACTGGATGTTTGATGTTTGAGGTTTGATGTTTGATGTTTGATGTTTGAGGTTTGAGGTTTGATGTCAGTGTCCCAAAACAAGTCGAACTCAAATATGAGACTTACCGGCAAAACCTACAATCTTAACCGGTTGGGCCATACCAAAGAGAAAGTGAAACAGTAGGTGTGTTAACGCGCGCTCCGCACTGTTTCTCTTTCTCTTTCTCCTTTGTGGAGGTGACCGGAGTCGAACCGGTGTCCAAACATGATTTTCAAAAGCCTTCTACATGCTTATTTCAGAATTGCTTGTCGGGAAACAACCGGAACTGAACAAACCAATTGAATCCTTAGCTGGATGGTCTTAAGCCGTGATCACAGCCTTTCACGGCAGCAGCCCCTGTTTTGTTTGAGTCGGCGGCAGCACCTGGCAAGAGACAAACCTGTGCCGCGGCCCTAATGACTGCTAAATCACTGATTAGGCAGCCATGGCATACTGAGTATTGCCATTTGTGTTTTGAATATTCAGATTTACGAGCTGACTATCCAACGCTCGGCATGCTTACACTTTCAAAGACCTATGCTGTCAAAACCAAACACCCCCGTAGAAATGTTGAATGTTAAATGTTGAATGTTAAATGACAACGCTTCTGACAGTCAACTGATGATTGCAAAAATACAGCTTTACGCCGCGAGTTGTAGCCACTAAATCCCTAAAATCCTGTACTGAAATGTATAATGACTGAAGTATGAACGAATACACCCGGCATCCACTTTCAACTTTAAACCTTTAACCTTAAACTTTTTACTTTTTACTTTTTACTTAAACAACCTCCATATATCCAGCCCGAAAGCATACAGCATCAGGCCAAGCAGCAGCACCATGCCCACCATCTGCGCATATTCCATGAACTTGTCGCTCGGCTTGCGGCCGGTGATCATCTCGTAAATCGTGAACAGGGCGTGGCCGCCATCCAGCGCGGGTATGGGAAGAATATTCATGAACGCCAGGATAATGGAGAACAGCGCCGTCATCGTCCAGAAACGCTGCCAGTCCCACGTGCCGCCAAATGTTTTGCCAATGCTGATCACGCTGCCCAGGTTGTCCGATACCTTGTGTTCCTTGGAAGTGAACAGCAGGCGGATCCCTGTCATGTAATCTCCCAGCTTCTCCACGCCATA
>DASUVB010000022.1:0-3051 GCA_036373835.1 Flavisolibacter sp.
CATGATCACCATCCCGGGAACAGCGCTTTTGATGGCGCGGATGCTCCGCTGCATCAGGCCCTCGGGATTCAGCGCTTCGGTGCCCTTGTTGTCTTTCAGTTCATCCCTGGATTTCACGAAAAGGAGAATGCTTTTGATACCCATTTTCCATAATTCGCTGACATCCTGGATCGTCAGGTCAATGCTGCGCCGGAAATATCCCGGCATAGAAGCGATCTCCGACTGTTCGTTTTCACCTTCAATGATGAAAAGCGGTGCGATGAGGTCATCCGGGGTGAGCCGTGTTTCGGCTACGAGGCTCCTGATCGCCGGGCTTTGTCGTAATATCCTGTTTCTGCGTGTTAATTGCATATGTTATGTATGAATCGTTCCCGCGGGAACATTTACTTATACGAACCGTGCAAAAATCGTGTATCCGCGCTGCTCCCGAAATGAATTTCATCACCACCGGGACTGATCATACCCATTCACGCGGGTGCAGGCATGCCTGCAGCAATGCATCTTCTGCGCTGCCTGCTTCCGGGTGATAATCATATTCAAACCGCACCGTGGGTGGTAAACTCATCAGGATGCTCTCCGTCCTGCCATTGGTCTTCAGGCCGAAGATCGTCCCGCGGTCGTGTACCAGGTTGAACTCCACATAACGGCCCCGGCGGATCTCCTGCCAGTGACGGTGGCGTTCATCATAGGGCGTTTCGTGGCGCTTTTCAACAATGGGCACATAAGCTTCTGTAAAAGCATTCCCGCACGCCTGGCCAAATGCCATCCAGAAACTGTCATCCCTGATGTCATCAGCACGCTGGTGATCATAAAAAATGCCGCCAATGCCACGGCGCTCCCGGTTGCGGTGATGGTTCACGAAGTAATCATCGCATGTTTTTTTGAAAACAGCGTAAAAAGCCGGGTCAAAACGATCGCACACATTTTTGTAAGTACCATGAAAATGCCGGGCATCGTCTTCAAATAAATAATATGGTGTGAGATCGGTCCCGCCGCCAAACCACCTGTCGGAAAGCGCACCATTGTCTTCGTACAACTCGAACATGCGGTAATTGCAATGCACCGTCGGGACGAAAGGATTCTGCGGGTGGATCACGAGGGACAGGCCGCAGGCAAACCAGCTGCTGCCGTCAATCCTGAGCTGCGATCGCATGACATCTGTTACCGGCCCATATACTACTGACGTGTTGACGCCGCCTTTTTCAAAGACGCGGCCGTTGGCAATGACCCTTGTTTTACCGCCTCCGCCTTCGGGCCGCGTCCAGGTGTCTTCCCGGAACCGGGCAAGACCATCTGCACGCTCCAGTAAATCACAGATCTGGTCCTGCAGCCCTTCAATAAATTGTATCCACGATTCTTTGATGTTCATTGCTGTTTCATATCGCATTAGTCCGGGCGGTATTCCTTCACGGCGTCTACAAAGGCACGGGCATGATCGACAGGCACATTGGGCGTAATGCCATGTCCAAGGTTGGCGATGTATTGCTGGGTGCCAAAACCATCGATCATCTCCTTCACCCACTGCCTGATCTGCGGTATGGGCGCCAGCAGTTTCGCAGGATCAAAATTTCCCTGCAGCGTGATGCGGTTGCCGGTCAGCTGCCTGGCCATCTGTGGTGTGATGGTCCAGTCAAGCCCAATGCCCGATGCACTGCTTTTGCTCAGGTCTTCCAGCGCGTGCCACGTTCCTTTCGGGAACAGGATCACCGGGGCCTTGGGCTGTACGGCCTGGGCGATCTGCAGCAGGTATGGCTGTGCAAAGGTTTTGAAATCTTCAGGGGACAGCGATCCTGCCCAACTGTCGAAAACCTGCACCGTATCCGCCCCCGCATGCACCTGCGCCTGCAGGTAGTCGATCGTGATCCCCGTTATTTTTTGCAGGAGGGCATGCGCCAGCTCAGGCTGGGTGTAGGCAAATTGCTTGGCTTTGTCCCACGTCTTGCTACCCTTGCCTTCCACCATGTAGCACAGGATGGTCCAGGGCGCCCCGGCGAAACCAATGAGCGGTACGCGACCGTTGAGTTCTTTTTTAGTCAGCGTTAATGCGTCGAGCACATATTTCAGATGCGTTGCCGCATCGGCAGTGTTCAGCGCATCAATATCCTTTTTCGTGGCAACCGTTTTGGGCAGGAGCGGGCCGCGTCCTTCTTCCATCAGCACTTCCAGGCCCATCGCCTGTGGAATGACGAGGATGTCAGAAAATATGATCGCCGCATCCACGCCCACCTGCTCAACCGGCTGCAGCGTGATCTCCGTGGCAAGTTCCGGCGTCTGCACCCGCGTAAAAAAATCAAATTTCTCGCGCAGCCGGATGTAATCAGGAAGATATCTCCCTGCCTGGCGCATCATCCACACCGGTGGACGCTCCACGTGTTCTTTTTTGAGGGCTTTCAGGAGCAGGTCGTTCTTCAGTTCACTCATATTGATGTTTGATATTCTTGAAATAGCTGATCACCGAATCGATCATGCTGCGCTGTGAAGGGAAATCGCACACGATGATCTTTCCAGGGACAAATTTTCGAAGGGATGTTGCGGTTGTTTCCCCAATCGCGAAACAGGCCGCTGCAGGATCCGGCTGATTGGCTGCAAAATAACTTTTTACTGCGCTCGGGCTGAAAAAGAGCATACCATCAAACCGCCCGGCAATGGCCCCGGGTGTCTCCTCCGTCTCGTACACCACCACTTCATGCACCCGGACCCCATGTGCTTTCAATAATTCCGGGAGCTCATCGCGTCGCTGGCTTCCGCAGAAAAAAACTACTTCCCGGACACCGCTTTGAATGATCTTTTCGGCAAGTTCGCTTGCTGACCTGGCCTCAGTGACCGCCACGCTGCCCGCTTTCGACAATACCGCTTCCTTTGTTTTCCCCGCCAGGACGAAAAATTTCCATGCAGGGAAATTTTCCATACCGGCGGTAATAAGATGTTGGTGAACACCGGTCACCGCGTGCGCGCTGGTAAAAACCACATTTTGCTGGTCCAGCTGCGCCAGGATCTCTCTTGTCTTTACCGTACTCAGGTCAGGAATGACACGGATCGTTTCGCGGCACG
>DASUVB010000023.1:0-2968 GCA_036373835.1 Flavisolibacter sp.
GTCGCAGTTTGCGGTTCGCAGTTCGCAGTTCGCAGTTCGCGGTTCGCGGTTTGCTGTTCGCAGGAAGTCAGGCAGGATACCTTCAACCACCGTTCAACTATCGTTCAACTATCGTTCAACTATCGTTCAACCATTGTTCAACTATTTCCCGGGTTCGCGGTTCGCGGTTTGCTGTTCGCAGGAAGTCAGGCAGGATACCTTCAACCACCGTTCAACCATTGTTCAACTATCGTTCAACCACCGTTCAACTATCGTTCAACCACCGTTCAACTATTGTTCAACTATCGTTCAACCATTGTTCAACTATTTCCCGGGTTCGCAGTTTGCAGGCAAATAAAGTTACTTAGCCTCAGCCTCAGCCTGATAGGTCCTTAAGCCCGTTAAACTGTTAACCCGTTAAACCCCTTCCAAAATCGCAGATCACAATGATGACCTTACTTCCGTTTACCAAATATTCTCTTCGCATTAGAATCGCATGAGAGAATGCAATATGCCGTTTTGGCACGCATTCATCAGCTACCTTTGCATTCCGTCAGTATCACTTATATGAACATTCCGCATGAAGATCAATACCGCGCTGATAGCATCCATCATTCTTGCAGTCGGGATCGTCGCGTTCGGGTTTACCGCGTTCCAGATCTCCACGGAGCGCACCGAGCTGAAACATGAGCTGGAAACCAAGACGACGCGCCTCGCCAATGAATTTGTTGACAGACACCTGAAAGAGCTTGAGACCGGCAACTCCCTGGCCATTGCCAATACGGACAGCCTGGTACAGCAATACAACTTCATCGCTGCGCTCATTTACTTCAACAATGACAGCATCGTACGGCTCAACCGTGGCGCCTATATGTACATTGATGTTTCTTCCGACCATATTGCAAGGGCGCTTTCAGCCGACTCCTCCATGGGTCATTTCACGGAAGCGGATGGCAGGGACCTGTTCCAGTACACGCGGGTGATCCATCGCCCCGGCCTGCCCGAAGCAGCCATCGCCTTTATCGTGGATGCTTCCTACATCAGCAATATTGTCAATGACATCTGGTTCCGGAATTTCATCCGCTGGTTCCTCCAGGCGCTGGTCATCTCCGTGGTGACGCTGCTGGTGGTACGCTGGGGTATTCTTACTCCGCTGAACAATATTATCAAGTGGGTGCGTGCCGCACGGGCAGGTGACGTGCAGCAGTTGAAAAAAGGACCGACACCCAACTTCCTGGCGCCACTATATAAGGAGATCACCGACATAGCCAAGGCCATGGAGGAAGCGAAGGCCGTAGCGCAGGAGGAAGCACGCCTGCGCACATCAGGGGAATCCGTATGGACGCCGGAACGACTCAACGAAGAAATGAAGCTGCTGCTGAAGAACAGGAAGCTGGTGGTTGTTTCGAACCGTGAGCCTTACATGCACATCCGCAACGGAAAGGAGATCGAGTGCATCATGCCGGCAAGCGGCATGGTAACGGCGCTTGAGCCGATCCTCAAAGCATGTGGTGGCCTGTGGGTGGCATCGGGCAGTGGCGACGCGGACCGGGAAACGGTTGACGAAAATGACAAGCTGCTGGTACCACCTTACGAGAACAAATACACGCTCCGGCGTATCTGGCTGACCAAGGAACAGGAAGACCACTTTTATTACGGTTTTTCCAATGAAGGGCTCTGGCCGCTTTGCCACATTGCACATACCCGTCCCACATTCCGGAAGGTGGACTGGGATTACTATTGCGAAGTAAACCAGATGTATGCAAAGGCAGTACTGGATGAGATCGCGGGTGAAGAGGAACCATTCATCCTGGTGCAGGACTATCATTTCGCGCTGCTGCCCCGTTTGATCAAGGAACAGCGGCCCGATGCCAAGGTGGCCATCTTCTGGCATATACCCTGGCCCAATCCCGAGTCATTTGGGATCTGTCCCTGGCAGCGGGAGCTGCTGCAGGGCATGCTGGGTGCGGACCTGGTTGGCTTCCACACACAGTTCCATTGCAATAACTTCCTGGAAACCGTGAACAATACCCTGGAATCGCGCGTGATCTGGGAAAATTTTTCAGTCAAGATCGGCAACCATTTCACGCTGGTGAAGCCCTTCCCTATCAGCATCGCTTTTACGCTCAAAGATTATGAATCAGCAGCGGAACCACAGCCGGATGTACACGACATCCTGAAGCAATATGGTGTGCAGGCGGATATCATCGGTATCGGCGTCGACCGAATCGACTATACCAAGGGACTGGTGGAAAAATTCTACGCGATCGAACGCTTCCTGGAAAAGTACCCTGAATACCAGGGAAGGTTCACGTTTGTGCAGGTGGGTGCGCCCAGCCGCGCGTTGCTGAAGACCTATTCCGATACCATTAACTCCGTCGAGGCCGAAGCCAAGCGGATCAACTGGAAATTTAAAACAAAGCAGCGGCAGCCGATCGTTTTCCTGAAAAAGCACCACAGCCACGAAGAGATCATGCCGCTTTACCGTGCCGCACAGTTTTGCATGGTGACGTCGCTGCATGACGGCATGAACCTGGTAGCGAAGGAATACATTGCCGCCCGCGATACCAATGATGGTGTGCTTATTCTCAGCCGCTTTGCAGGCGCATCGCAGGAACTGCACGGCGCGCTCGTGATCAATCCCTACGACATCGAAAAGGCGGCAGAGGCCATTCGTAACGCCATTGAAATGCCCGCTGAGCAGCAACAGCTCAAGATGAAGCAAATGCGGCGAATGGTGATGAGCCATAACGTGTATGCATGGGCGGCAGAGATCCTGCGTTCCATGGCCGCGATCCAGAATTAACAACCCGCTCCTCCCGGTTGTATTCATAGCTCTGCTGCTGTGAATTAGCATTTGATCTCTCCCCAGGCAGGCACTCTTTCTTTAATGCATCGTTGACTGCCGGTCATATGTTCCTGTGTTTTTCATCGGAAGAACGGGTGGCTGGCAATATCGCGTGGAAAATACAGGCACCAGCTCAAATAT
>DASUVB010000024.1:0-2198 GCA_036373835.1 Flavisolibacter sp.
AACCGGTGGTCAGGCGTTGCTGCTGGTCAAAGGGATCTGTTTCCTTTTGAATGGAACATTCCTGCGAGAATGCGGCAACGGGCAGCAACAGGGCGAGGGCAATGAGGTATTTCATAATGTGGTACACTAAAATACCAGCAACAGGCTGCACAATCATCCATGGGATTGTTAAAATCGGCGGGAAACAGGTTGTTCCCGGCGAAACAGCGGATGTTCCGTCGACACTTTGCCCTCCATGAAATACAGAAGTATAATTTTGCAACGTTCTTGTTACCGGATCCCGCAGCCTGCTGTTAAATCCTTTGCAAAAACTTCGTTCTCAACCGAATCACCTGATTGAAAAATTAAATTTACCCTCAGGATGTTTATGTACAAGGCAATTGCTGTCACATTCTTACTGCTTTTTGCAGGCCTGCTGGCCCAGGGCCAGACCCTGTACAAGATCTCCGGCAGGGTGACCAATACAAGGCTGGAACCGATTGCCTTTGTCAGCATCCAGCTGGCACAGGTGCAGGAGGGCACGGTTACAAAGGAAGATGGTTCGTATGTGCTGATGGTAAAAGAAGGGACCTACGACATGATGCTCAGCATCATCGGCTACAAGCCACAGAATATTCGCCTCACCGTTACACAGGATTACCAGCAGAATGTCATCCTGGAGGACGAAGACGCAAAAGCCATGGAGGACATTGTCATCCGGGTGAAGCTGAAAGACCGTTCGGAAGAATACATCCGCAACGTGATCCAGAATAAAGACGCGATCGTTGCCGCTGCCGGCGCGTACAGCGTGAATATGTACATCAAGGCGATCCAGCAGGATTCCGCCATCAGCAAAAAAGAACGTGCAAAAACCGACACCACGCTGTTCCACGGCTATGCCGACCTGGAGAATATGGCCATGGCTGAGATCTCGATGAAGCTTGACTACGAGTCCGAGCAACGGATGAAGGAACAGCGCCTCGGTGTAAAAAAGCTGGGTGCTGCCGATAACCTGTTCTTCATGTCGGCAACTGAAGGTGACTTCAATTTCTACAACAACCTGGTGAAGGTTCCCTCGATCTCGCAGACACCTTTCCTCTCTCCCCTGAGCTACAGCGGGCTTCTTGCCTATAAGTTCAAAACTTTGAAAACGGAGCGCATCAACGGAAGGCGCGTTTTTACCATTTCTGTGAAGCCGCGGCAGATCAGTAACGCCACCGTGGAAGGTGAGATCGTGATCCAGGACAGCTCGTGGGCCGTGCTGCGCACGAATTTCAGGTTTCCTTCCTACCACCTTACCGAATACGATTTTTTTGAAGTGTCACAGGAATACAGCTTCGTTGACAACAAGGCGTGGTTGCTGACCCAGCAGCAGTTCAATTATTACGCAAAATCGAACAAACGACGCCTGTCGGGACAAACGCTCATCGTGTACAAGGATTACCAGTTGAACAGGCAGTTCAGCCGCCGGCACTTTGGTGTCGAGATCAGTGCAACCGCGCAACAGGCATATGAGCAGGACAGCTCGTTCTGGGAAACAGTGCGTGCCGTTCCGCTTACAGACAAGGAAGTACAGTATATCCGTTACCGCGACAGTATTTACCGCGTTACCCACACTGAATCATATCTCGACTCGCTGGATGCTGCCAACAACCGGATCACGTGGAAAAAGATCCTGCTTTTCGGATCCACATTCTATGACCGCAGAAAGGAACGCACCTGGGTGCTGCCACCCGCGATCTCCTTATACGCGCCCTTCCAGTTCGGAGGCGGCCGGCTGCAGCTTTCCACGTATCATTTCAAGCGGTACCAGTCGCGCAAGGACCTGTCCCTGTACAGCGAGATCAGCTATGGCTTCCGCAACAAGGACGTGAATGGCAGCATGAAGGTGCAGCGCATGTACAACCCGTTCAACCGCGGCTTCTACATGGTGGACCTGCACCGTGGCTTTGACATGATCTACCAGGGAGATTCGCCGCTGAACCAGATCAAGCGGAGCAGCTACTTTCTCAACAACTACCTGGCTGCAGGTCATGGGCTGGAGATCTTCAACGGCTTCACCATTTACACCGAGGCGCTGGCAGCGATCCGCCAGTCGGTAGCCGGCTACAAGACCAATGATATGCTCGACAGTCTTTTCAAGAAGCATTACATCGACTACGAGCCTGTCCCGTTCAATCCATACAACGCATTTTATACGAAGGCCACGCTGAAGTACA
>DASUVB010000025.1:0-2933 GCA_036373835.1 Flavisolibacter sp.
AACTCCAGTCATTGCTGGCCCAATTTGCCCGGGGCTTTGCAATACAGGCACAGTAAACGATGACGGCTTGCCGCAACTACTTTTCCGGATTGATATTTAATCTTTCATACAGGAACTCCGGTGTCGGTAGCTGCAGGCGTCGGGAGACTTATCCTGGTATTGCGAACTTCCTCCGGCGGCCGCACGTGGCTGTACAGGTCCCTGCGCTTACTCATGTCGATGGGATAGTTTTTACGGAGGCGTTTCCACGTATAAAATGAATTCATGAAGCAGGACAGCAGGAGCGCGCCCCACCGTAACGTGAAAACTCCGCGCGCCATTCTTCTCAGTGCATGCCATGGAGAAAATGACCTGGCCCATAATGTACGGTGTGCCGCCAGCAATTGTTCGGCATTCATCCTGTTGGGCTGGAACGCTACGTTGTACCCGTTGTAGAAATTCCAGCTCCTGTCTTCCAGGATCCTTCCTTCCTGGTGAAGCTTTTTGAAAATAGGTGTTCCCCTGAACGGCGTCATGATGCTGAGAAAGGGAACATCAATTCCTATTTCCATCAACTGGTCAGCCATGTTCACGATGCTTTGTTCATCGTCGTGGTCAAAGCCCGCGATAAACCCCGCCATGACGGCAATCCCCCGCTTCCTGATCTGTCGCACGGAGTGCTTGTAATCAGTGATCCTGTTCTGCCTTTTGTTGGCATCCGCGAGTGATTCTGTGCCGAAGGACTCGATACCCAGGAAAACGCCAATGCATCCCGAAGCTTTCATCAGGTCCAGCAGCTCGGGGTCCTTTGCGATGTCCATGCTGGCCTGCGTAAGCCACCATTTTTTCAGTGGGATCATTTCATGCAGGAGTTCTTTGATGTAAGGTCGCCGGATCGTGAGGTTATCATCCCAAAACCAGACGACCTTCCGCTGCCACCAGAAATCGAAATTGTCATACGCGGCGTCGCGCACCACGTCACGCACGGGACGCAGCCGGAAGCCGGGGTTCAGCGAAGGCACGGTGCAGAACGAGCACGAGAAGGGACAGCCCCGCGTGGCCTGCAGCACTTTTTTTATGAAGAATTTGTCCGGCAGCAGGTCATATCGCGGCGTTGGCAGATCGGTCATGTTGCAGGGTGTGCCGGCATAGACTTTTTGAAGCTTTTGATGCGTGATGTCTTCCAGCATTTGCGCCCAGACATTTTCCGCCTCCCCCGTTACAACTGCATCGAAGTATTGAAGGGCTTCCTCCTGGCAGAAGGTAACATGCGGACCGCCGCCAACCACCATTTTTCCTTTTTTACGGAATTCAACGGCAAGGTCATATGCCGCCAGTGCAAAGCCGCTGAAGAAGGAGATGGCAATGACATCCGCATCCGTCGACATGTCGATCTGGTCAACCTGCTGGTGTAATACGCGTACGTCGTGCCCGGGAGGCGTGATCGCGGCAAGGTGGATACCCGTGATGGGAGGCACAAAATCCCGTTCGTGCCCGAATTCATATCGCTGCACGTATGCTATAATGATGTCTATTTTCATCGTTCACATTTTTGAAGTGCGGGCATGGTGCTGCCAGGTGCCCGCACCGCAGGGATGCAATAATGTTTGATGCAGCAGATTGGCCGGCTTCCTTACCGGAAACCAAAAATGAAAGGGAACAGAAAAGTCACGACGGCAGTCCACGCAAAATAAACCGGCAGGTAGGCGGCGATGGCATTGCCTGCGGCTGTGCTGTCTGTTTTTTTCGAGACCACCCGGAACAGTTGCACGGCCACGATCAACAGGTTCACCAGGATGAGAACATTGCCACCCAGGACGGCGATCCTGTTGGGTGTAGCGCCCCACTCGGAAATGCGGAACACGATCGCCGACAGTGCAATACCATTCACAATGATGGTAACAACTGACAACAGCAAAAGAACCCACACCTCCGCTCTCGTCCTGGTTTGGGAAGCACCTGCGAGGGAAAAGAAAATGATTGCCATGACACCGATAAGGAGCGCATTGAAGATCACCAGGAACTCGCGGTCCGTGTAAGGATCCCGTCCTGCGTATGCCATGGCGACGAGGTAGATGACCAGCATCACCAGGACCAGCGGGCTGAAAATTCTTGCGATGACGGGTGATACCTTGCCCACCAGCTGCGGGTTTGACTGCGTGAGATAGGTGCCGAAAATGGGCGCCGCGGGAAGCAGGAAGACCACGACGTTTTCCATTATAAATTCTTCGATTCGCAGACCGATGAGCGAAAAAAGGCCGATGGTGATCCCGGTAAGTATCGCGCCTGCGATCACGATCAGCGTGGTCATCACCACCAGGTCGCCGTTATATTTCAGGTAGCCTAAACGCCGGTCATCGATATTTTTTGCAGTTCCCGTGTATGCAAAGCCCAGCACCGACCAGAGGAACAGTAACAAGTGGATGCATGAGAGCACGAGCGTGTCGCTTTCCCGGTTATCCGGGAGGCTGTTAATAAAGAGGAGCCCTGCAAGCATGGCACCTGCAATAAATGTGATCTTTCCGGCAGATAATTGATTTTTCCAGGCGAAGTATGCCGATAACACCGGGAAAATGATAAAGCCGATATTCCTGGGATAGAAAAACTCTTCGCTCACAGGTATGAAAGCAGGCAGCTTCGCGATAAACCCTGCGAAAATTGCAGCCCCGATCACGAACAATAACTCTTTGCCGGAGCCCCAGCTGATGTCATCACTCTCATAATGCAGTCTTTCATTCCAGAACTCTGCCAGGGAATTCCCGCGAAGCTCCGGGTACAAGGTGCTGAAGGCCTGTTTGAACAGGACACGGTCGGACCGGTACAGCTTTTCTAGTTGCCTTGCATCGCTTATATGAATGCGTATTTCCTCTTTCATGTTGTCAGTAGTTTAACCGTCAATTGCCAGGGTCTGCGAAGGTCTCCGGGTTACGCACGGACCTGTTCACAGCACTTTT
>DASUVB010000026.1:0-3360 GCA_036373835.1 Flavisolibacter sp.
CGGCGGTGTGCTGCTGCTGGAAAACGGGCTGCAGGCGCGCAGGATGAACATCAAGGACGGACTGGCATTGCAGATGGCGCTGACGAACGGCTACAGGGTGGTGGTTATCTCAGGCGGTAATTCGGGTCCCGTGCTGGATCGTTTGCAGTATTTGGGACTCACCGATATCAGGCTGGGACTGAAGGATAAGCTGGCATTCCTTGAGCAGTACCTGCAGGATCACAACCTCGGGTGGGAAGAGGTTTTATACATGGGTGATGACCTGCCTGACCTGCCGGTACTGGAAAAGGCAGGCCTGCCATGCTGCCCGTCGGATGCGGCATATGAAGTAAAAAAAGTGAGCAAGTACATCTCACCGGTTGCCGGTGGCTCCGGATGTGTGCGCGATGTCATTGAAAAAGTTCTCAAACTGAACAGGCACTGGAACTACAACCGCGAAGTGTCATCACGCTAACATTATGAAACTGATCAGCGCATTTTTGCAGGTAATCCGGTGGCCGAACCTGGTATTCATCATACTGGCGCAGCTGCTGTTTTATTTCTGCGTGTACGTGCCCCTGTTTGATACACCGGCGCCGGCAACCCTCGGCTGGCTGATCGTGGCATCGGTGCTCATCGCCGCTGCGGGCTACATCATCAATGACTATTTTGACCTGAATATTGACCAGGTGAACAAGCCAGATAAGAACGTTTTCATAAAAACCGTCAATCGCAGGTCCGCCATTATCTGGCACTTTATGCTCAGCCTTGCGGGCGTTGCCGCTACGTTTTATGCAGTGGGATGGCACAAATGGTACATTATCCTTGCCAATGCAGGCTGCGTGGTGCTGCTCTGGGTGTACTCCACATCACTGAAACGGCAATTGCTGATCGGGAACATCGTGATCTCATTGCTGACCGCCTGGACCATACTTGTTCTCTTTTTTGCATTCACCGAACCCCAGCAGGCCCTGGCCGGAAGCACACAGGAAAGTGTCAAGTTCTTTCGCATAGCTTTCCTTTATGGTGCTTTTGCATTTATTATTTCGCTCGTTCGCGAGGCAATAAAGGACATGCAGGACCTGGAGGGCGATGCGCGATATGGGTGCAGGACCCTGCCTGTTGTCGCCGGCATCAGGGTCACAAGGATCTATACATCCATTTGGATGATCGTGTTGCTGGCTTCCCTTGTGATCCTGCAATTGTACGTGCTGCAGTTTGGCTGGTGGCCGGCCATCCTCTACAGCGTTGTAGCCGTGATCCTGCCATTGATCTATGGCATGTCGCTTCTGTCGCGGGCCCGCACATCCCGCGAATTCGGTCTGCTCAGCGGCCTGACAAAAATTATCATGTTCACCGGCATTTTTTCCATGATCTTTTTCAGAATTTATTTGCGGTAATGGAAACAGTTATCCTTGCTTCACAGTCGCCAAGAAGAAAGCAGCTCCTGGAGTGGGCCGAGATCCCTTTCGAGATCATCGTTCAGCCAACGGACGAAAGTTTCCCGGAAGGACTAAGCCCTTTTGAAGTCTCGGTCCATATAGCCCGGAACAAAGCGCGCGCTATTGCACATGATGTTCCCGGAAAGGTAGTGATCGCCGCAGACACGATCGTGGTGATTGACCAGGAGATCATCGGCAAGCCGCGTGACAGGGAGGACGCTTTCAATATCCTTTCAAGACTCGCCGGCCAGCACCACCAGGTGATCACGGGCGTTGTTATCTGCAGGGATGACCATGAAGTGGCATTCGCCGACATCACGGACGTCGAATTCCACCCGCTCACCAGCCACCAGGTGGAATTTTACATTGACAAATACCAGCCATACGATAAAGCGGGCGCCTATGCCATCCAGGAGTGGATCGGCGTGGTGGGAATCAGGTCAGTCAGGGGCGACTTTTATAACGTGATGGGACTTCCTGTCAGCAGGGTTGTACGCGAGCTGAATGTATTTTTCCCGGCGGATCACCGTTAAAATCACATGGGTTCCGGTCACCGGCGTTGTATGTTCGGGTGTGAAAAGAAATCATTACCATCCGGACAATCTTTGCATTCCCTTTACCGGGACCGTGATCAGCGAAAAGCTGCTGCAGTTCATCTGGCAAATGCAGTACTTCAACCAGTCGGAACTCCGGGCCATTGAAGGAGACAGCATTGAGATCCTGGCACCCGGCATCCATAACAAGGACCAGGGACCTGATTTTCTGGACGCACGTATCCAGATCGGGAGCACGCTTCTTGCCGGCAGCATCGAATTGCACCTGCATACTTCAGAATGGGAAGCACACCGGCATGACGGGGATGAAAATTACCGCAATGTGATCCTGCATGTTGTGTTCCGCCATGACCGCGACGCCGGCAGCCACATCCCGGTACTGGAACTTGAACCGCGCATCTCGGGCCTGATGCTGGAAAAGTATCATGTGATGATGCAGTCAGCGGCGTTTATTTCCTGCGGTACGGCCATCACGCAGGTGAATCCGCTCATATGGACCGCCTGGAAAGAAAGTCTTATCGCCATGCGGTTCGACAGGAAAGCTACAGGCATACTCGCTGACCTCCAGCAAAGCCGGAACCACTGGGAGGAAGTTTTCTGGTGGCGTCTTGCCCGGTATTTCGGGACGCGCGTCAACACGGATGCGTTTGAAGCGATGGCACGATCGCTGCCGGTAGCCGTCCTGTCACGGCATCGGAACCAGGTTCACCAGATGGAGGCTCTGCTGTTTGGGCAGGCAGGCCTGCTGAGACATGAGTTTTCAGAATCATACCCGGTGATGCTGAAGAAAGAGTATGGTTTCCTGTGCAAAAAATATGGACTCCGGCCCATTGACATGCCGGTTCATTTCCTGAGGATGCGACCGGGCAACTTCCCGACCATCCGGCTGGCACAGCTTGCGGTGCTTCTGCAGGGGTCGGAGCGCCTCCTGCCGGTGATTCTTGAAGCAGATAATATGAACGAATTACGAGGTATGCTATCGGTCACAGCGAACGATTACTGGCATTATCATTACCGCTTCGACCAACCCTCGGCTTACAAAGTGAAGCAGGTGGGAAGTGAGATGGTCAATGGATTGTTGTTGAACGTTATCCTGCCGGTGCAGTTCGCGTACGGAAAATATCACCAGCGGGATGATCTGAAGGAGCGGGCGCACCGGTGGCTCATGGAACTTCCCGCTGAAGATAATGCCATAACGACAGGCTTCCGTTCGCTGAAGGTGCAGGGAAGATCTGCATGGGATTCCCAGGCACTGGTAGAACTGAAAAGCCGGTTCTGCATGCACCGCAGGTGCCTGGAATGTGCAGTCGGAAATTCTATTTTAAAGGGATTATCTGACGCCGCGGCATTTTTTGTAACTGCGGCTGGCGGCCTGCTCGGGAGTT
>DASUVB010000027.1:0-3561 GCA_036373835.1 Flavisolibacter sp.
AAGCGAAGAAGCGTGGCCGGATGTGCTGATGAAGGAAGTGATGCCATTGTCCAGGGAGTACAAGGTTGATTTTGACAAGATGCTGATCGCGGAAGTGAAGGGGGGCGAGCCCGAGGTGAAGCTATACCTGAATGAAAAAGGGGAATTCCTGGTCTTCCACCCCGTGTTTACGTACAAAGGATATGACACACGTGCAAGGGATAAAGATGAACTGGTGATCCCGTCAAACGGTAAGGTGATCGTGGTGCATCGCAACCGTCCGGCGGAGCAGGCCTTCCTGGACAAGCTGCGCACCCTGCATTCCAATTTCATCTCGTTTGATGATGGTGCTGCGCTTGCCCTGAAGGGTGCCGAGGTGCTGAAGAACAACTGGTTCTTCCTGTTCGTGGACGCCATGAACGAGTCGCGGACACCGGTCTATGGCTTCGAGGCGCTGAAGAATTTCAGGTTCAATACCGCCAAGCCACAAACGCATATTTACATCAGCAGCCATACCGACTGGTTCGATGCCAAGGTCGAGATCCTCTTTGGTGACCAGAAGGTAAGCGTGGCGGAAGTGAAGAAAGCATTGTCCAACAAGCAGCAGTTCGTCCAGCTGAACGACGGAACGCTGGGCATCCTGCCGGAAGAATGGCTGAAGAAATATTCCCTGCTGTTTCGCGTGGGAGAAGGCCGGACCGACAAGCTGAAGCTGTCACGCTACCACCTGAGCGTGATCGATGAGCTGTACGAGAACAGGGATGAAGAAGAGCTGACGATCCGCCTTGAAGAGAAGTATGAGCGCATACGGGAGGTCGACAAGATCCGGGAGATAGATCCGCCTGAACACCTGCAGCACGTACTACGACCCTACCAGGTATCCGGGTTTCACTGGCTGAACTACCTGCAGGAAGTGAACTGGGGCGGCATTCTTGCCGATGACATGGGTCTGGGTAAAACAGTGCAGGCGCTTTCGATGCTGCACCATTATTATGAGCACAACGACGGTGACATGAAGGCGCTGGTAGTGTGCCCGACAACCCTCATCTACAACTGGGAAAACGAGATCAAAAAGTTTACGCCTTCACTGGAATACTACATACACCATGGTCCCCTGCGCAGCCGGAGCATGGAGGAGCTGCTGAAGCACCACGTGATCATCACTACGTACGGAACCCTGCGCAGCGACATCAAGCTGTTCACCCAGATGATGTTCGACTACGTGATACTGGATGAGTCACAGGCCATTAAAAACCCGTCGAGCAAGGTTACCAAGGCCGCCTCGCTGCTGAATGCGAAGAACCGCCTCTGCATGAGCGGTACACCATTGCAGAACAACACATTTGACATTTATGCGCAAATGAACTTCCTGAATCCGGGCATGCTGGGTTCCGTGGAGTTTTTCCGGCAGGAGTTTGCCATACCGATCGATAAATTCGGCGAGCGCGAACAGAAGGAGCACCTGAAGAAAATACTGTACCCCTTCATCCTGCGCAGGACCAAGGAGCAGGTGGCACGCGACCTTCCCGATAAGACGGAAACCGTGCTGTTTTGCGAAATGGAGACCGAGCAGCGTCGCATTTACGATGCATATCGCAATGATTACCGGTCGCGCATCATGGGCACGATCGAGGAGCAGGGGATACAGAAATCGCAGCTGACTATCCTGCAGGGATTGATGAAGCTGCGGCAGATATGCGACTCGCCGGCGATCCTCAACGAAGAGGAGCAATTCCCGAACCATTCGATCAAGCTGGACGAGCTGGCGCGCGAGATCACGGAGAACATCGGCAACCACAAGGCGCTGATCTTTTCACAGTTCCTGGGCATGCTGGCACTGATCCGTGAAAAGCTTTCTTCTCTGGGTGTGAAATACGAATACTTTGATGGCAGCACATCGGCGCCTGACCGGGAAAAAGCCATACAAAGCTTCCAGCGCGACGACGAGGTGCGGGTGTTCCTGATCTCGCTGAAGGCAGGCGGCGTTGGTCTCAACCTCACCGCGGCGGATTATGTGTACATCGTCGACCCGTGGTGGAACCCGGCCGTGGAGCAGCAGGCCATTGACCGCACGCACCGCATCGGGCAGACGAAAAACATTTTCGCATACCGCATGATCTGCAAGGACACCATCGAGGACAAGATCATGCAGCTGCAGGAAAAGAAGCGCCTGCTTGCCAAAGAGCTCATCGCCGATGATGCCACATTTGTGAAGGCATTGTCCCGGGAAGATGTGGAGTACCTGTTCAGCTGATCTTCCTGCGACGCATCGATGCCAGCTCCTCGTCAACGATTACAGCGTCATACAACAGCTGCCTGATCACGTCGGGTCTGATGTCCCTGTAATGGTGCAGGGTCATGATGTACACCTCTTTGCGGTTCCCTTTTTCCAGTTGGCTCGCATCGGGCAGCAGGTTGCCCCGGCAGAATCCAAAATCCACACCCTTTCTGTCAGTCTTTCCCCAGGCAATGCACCCCGGCCAGATAAAGCACAATCGTGAATGTCGGTAATAGAACGGAACATTGTAAGCCAGTTTTTCCTTTGCATCGGGAATGCATGAAAAGATCAGCTCGCGCAGGTGCCCGACAATTTTCAGGTCCTGTGCCGGGAGGTAATCGAGGAAGTCGTTTACGTTGCGGAAGTCAACATCCTGGAACCGGTTCTTCATTTCCTAATATACTAACTTGCATCAATGTCTTCACTCACTTTTACACTGGTACAATCGGACCTTGCCTGGGAGGACAAGGCGGCAAACCTGGGGATGTTTGCAAAAAAGATCAACCAGATGCAGGACCGCACACAGGTCGTGATCCTCCCGGAGATGTTTTCCACGGGCTTCAGCATGAACACCGGCCAGCTGGCGGAGACCATGGAGGGAAGTACCCTTGACTGGATGGAACAGGTGGCTGCGGAGAAGCGGGTGATCGTTACCGGTAGTGCGATCATAGAGGAGAACGGTCATTTCTTTAACCGGCTGGTGTGGATGCAGCCCGACGGAACCTACGGAATTTACGACAAGCGGCACCTGTTTGCATTTGGGGGCGAAGACAAACATTTTACGGCCGGCACCAATCGTTTCATCGCGTCCGTAAACGGCTGGAAGATCAACCTGATGGTATGTTATGACCTGCGCTTCCCGGTCTGGGCGCGGCAGTCGCCGCAGGACGCCGGCCAGGCGCCCGAATATGACGTGCTGGTGTATGTAGCCAACTGGCCGGAAAAAAGAATAACAGCCTGGAAGACACTGTTGCAGGCGCGCGCGATAGAAAACCAGTGCTATGTGATCGGTGTGAATCGTGTAGGGACTGACGGAAAGGATATTTATTACAACGGCAACAGCATGGTGATCGATCCCCTGGGCGAGATCCTTTATGAAAAAGCCGATGCAGAGGACATCTTTACCATCACACTGGACCGGCAGCACCTGCAACAGGTTCGTGAACGATTCCAGTTCCTGCGGGATGCAGACAACTTCATGCTGCTGCTATAGCCTTCGAATACTCCGGATATTGTAAACATCAAGCGGCTGTGTACACTCACAGTCAAACTTCTCACTCGTTTTCAGCAGGCATACCTCCACG
>DASUVB010000028.1:0-5134 GCA_036373835.1 Flavisolibacter sp.
TGCGACTGCCGGCCGGGGGATCCAGGTGGCGAACCAGGATATCAAGGAACTGTTGTGCTTCGCTGTCATCGCGTTCGAAATAGAGCTTGTGATAAAAAGGAGAATTGAACCAGTCCTTGTACCATTCCTTCCCGGCCATGCATTCGTTTATGCAAAAGTAACGCCGCCACTTTTTATAGTTCGGCGCCTGAACGTGAAAACCGTATTTTTGCCTCCCCCAAACCTGCCCGGGTGCAGGCGGGGCTTAAATCTGACACGTGGCATTGATCAAGAGCATTTCAGGAATCAGGGGAACGATCGGCGGAAAACCGGGAGACGCATTAACGGCAATCGACATTGTAAAATTTACCGCTTCTTATGGCAATATCATCGCTGAATGGCGGGAAGACAAGTCGGTACCTGCAAAAATTGTTGTCGGGCGTGATGGGAGGATCAGCGGCGAGATGGTAAGTCAATTGGTGATCCAGACGCTCGTCAGCCTTGGTATGGATGTAATCGATCTTGGCCTATCCACTACGCCTACCGTTGAAATCGCAACGAAGGAGGAAAACGCCGATGGCGGCATTATCATCACTGCCAGCCATAATCCAAAGGAATGGAATGCGCTGAAGCTGCTGAACCGTGAAGGTGAATTCATTGACGCTGCCACCGGTGCGGAAGTGCTTGCCCGGGCACAGACCGAAGAACTGGGTTTTGCCATTGTTGACAAGCTGGGGAAAGTTACCAGGGACGATACCTGGCTGCAGAAGCATATCGACAGGGTACTGGCTTACCCGCTGGTAAATCGAAAGGCCATCGAGAAAAAAGAATACAAAGTGGTGGTGGATTGCATCAATTCCACCGGCGCGCTGATCGTTCCGCAGCTGCTGCAGCAACTCGGGGTGGCGGAAGTCGTCGTATTGAACGGTGAGGTGAATGGAAAGTTCGCACACAACCCTGAACCTTTGCCGGAGCACCTGACATCGCTGAGCAATGAAGTGGTCAAGCAGAATGCGCATTTCGGGATCGCTGTGGACCCGGATGTCGATCGCCTGTGCTTTGTGACAGAGGACGGAAGCATGTTCGGCGAGGAGTATACACTGGTTGCGGTGGCCGATTATATCCTGGGCAGGAAAGTGGGCAATTCGGTGAGCAATATGAGCAGCACAAGGGCGCTGAAAGAAATTACTGAAAAGCATGGCGGGACGTATTTCCCGTCAGCAGTGGGCGAGGTGAACGTGGTGCGGCGCATGAAGGAAGTAAATGCGGTCATTGGCGGGGAAGGAAACGGGGGCATCATTGTACCGGATTTTCATTATGGCCGTGATGCCCTTATTGGTATTGCGTTGTTCCTGTCTCACCTGGCAGCGCACAAAAAGGGGCTGAAATCCCTTCGCGGCACCTACCCGGATTATTTTATTTCGAAGAACAAGATCGAGCTGGAAAATTCGGTTGATGTCAATGCGCTGTTCGAAAAGATCAGGAAGAAGTATAAGAATAACCCGATCAATACCGAGGATGGTCTCAAGATAGAATTTGACAGCGACTGGGTGCACCTGCGCACGTCGAACACGGAGCCAATCATCAGGATTTACGCAGAGAGCAGCTTTGAGACTACCGCGAATAACATTGCGCGGCGCCTGATGCAGGATATCAGGGAATGCAGCGCATAGTCAGGCTGCCGGAGCTTTTTCCAGATTTGCTTACTTTTACGGCTAAACACAGCCAGCTTTATACGGATGGAGCAGACCGTTAATAAAACAACATCAACATTATATCAGCCAGTGGTTTCCGAGCGAATTTATTTTGACAATGCTGCCACGACCCGCCTGGACCGGGAGGTGCTGGAGGCCATGCTTCCGTACATGACGGACCATTTCGGTAACCCGTCTTCCATCTATTCCTACGGCAGGGAAACCCGGCTGGCAGTTGAAAATGCCCGGAAAACTGTGGCCCGGATCCTGGGTGTAAAGCCGGGGACTATCTTTTTTACCAGCGGCGGTACTGAAAGCAACAATACCGCGATCGCAGCTTCCATCCGCGACCTTGGATGCACGCACATTATCACTTCGGAGATTGAACACCATGCAGTATTGCACACCGTGGAGTTTTACAGCAACGACAGGCATGTCACGCTTAGCTATGTGAAACTGGACGAAGAGGGACATGTGGACCTCCAGGATCTGAAAAAGCAACTCGGTGAAGCAATTGCAACCGGCAAAAAATGCCTGGTGTCACTTATGCACGCGAATAACGAGATCGGCACATTGCTTCCCATTAAAAAGGTAGGCGAGATCTGCAAACAACACGGGGCGATATTTCATTCAGACTGCGTGCAGACCGTAGGTCATTACCCTGTCAATCTTGGCGAGCTTCATGTACACTTTATTTCTGCGGCCGGTCATAAGTTTCACGGTCCCAAGGGAACTGGCATCCTGTACGTGCACGAGGACATCACCATACAGCCGTTTATTTTTGGCGGGGGCCAGGAGCGCAACATGCGCGCCGGAACGGAAAATGTTTATGGCATCGTTGGCTTTGCCAGGGCATTGGAGATCTCGATGCGCGATTACGAGGAGAATCACCGTTACATCAATGACCTCCGCGAATACATGCGGAAAGAATTGATCCGGAACATTCCCGGTGTGGGCTTCAACTGTACACAGGATTCGTTGTACACAGTCCTCAGCGTATGCTTCCCTAAATCAGAAAAGACCGAATATCTCCTCATGAATCTTGACATGAATAATATTTGCGCCTCTGGTGGCAGCGCATGCAGCAGTGGCGCCGACGCGGGCTCACATGTCATGAAGGCCCTTCATAAAAACGATTCCGTGGTTACCATTCGCTTCTCATTCAGCCGGGAAAATACCCGCGACGAAGTGGACCGCGTGGTGGCCAAGCTCCGCGAACTCGTCTGAACTGCCGCGCCCGATTCCCCTTACTGTCAGGCATACCTGTAAACCACTCAGGCCATTGGTACAAACATTGTATTAATGGCAGAAACCTCGTGTATGAAATGTTTGTGTGTACTCTTTGTAGCATTGTTTATCAGCAGCCTGCAGCTGGCAGCGCAAACGGATTCCACAGGGCGCCGGCTGGACATTCCAGTAACCGTCGATTTGCAGCGGGCCGTGGTGGATTCGCCTGGAATTACCCTTCAAAAGGCTGACCTGCAGGTTTATAAACTAAAGCCGGCCGTGGACATACCACTCACTGCCATCGGCACCGCGTGGTCGTTGTACGCGTTCACCAAGATCTATGACAAGGACAGTTCTACGGCGGCCGAGATTCTGGCATTGAACCGGAACGACCTTGCATCGTACAATCGTTGGGGTACGAACCACTACAACCCGGAAGCATTTACCTCGAGCAACTATTTCTTTTACGGTTCCATGCCGCTTCCATTCCTGTTCCTCCTGGACGGAAAGGTGCGCAAGGATTTTGGGAAGATCATGTTCCTGTACCTGGAGGCTATGTCCATCACGGGACTGCTGTACACAGGGTCGGTCTATTTCCACGATAAATACCGTCCATACACCTATAACCCGGATGTTCCAATGAGCAAGCGTACGCGGGGCGGTGGAAGGAATTCTTTCTTTGCGGGTCATGTGGCCCTGGTTGCCACGTCCACGTTTTATATGGCGAAAGTGTACGCAGACTACCATCCGAATTCATCGCTCAAATGGCTGCCCTATACGATCGCGTCGATTTCTACAGGTGCTACTGCCTACCTGCGCGGGCGTGCCGGGGAGCACTTCCTCAGCGACATTATCATTGGTACTGTGCAGGGAACGCTGACGGGTTTGCTGGTCCCGCACTTTCATAAAAATCCGCTAATAAAAAATGAGAACGTGAGCCTCGTCCCGTATTATGGACGGGAAAAAGGGCTTTCGCTGGTGTATAAATTCTGACCTTTCTAGCCGAATATCTGGTTCAGCAAACCGGCCAGACGTACGCCGCCTTTCAGCAACTGCTCATTGACGTGGTGCAGGTGCTGGTAGTTGTACAGGTAACCGAGGCGTGGTGTTGGCTGCGTGATC
Organism: Flavisolibacter sp.; assembly: GCA_036373835.1. Taxonomy (GTDB): domain Bacteria; phylum Bacteroidota; class Bacteroidia; order Chitinophagales; family Chitinophagaceae; genus Flavisolibacter. Next base: position 4,023 of record DASUVB010000028.1, read on the forward strand.
TCATCATGGAGTGCAGAGGCGATCGTGTACGATTCAAACAACCACAGGCTCAATGGCTCCTGCTGCCATTTCCGGCGCTGCGCAGGCGTGGTGAAGTTGATCGCTTTGACATATTCGGTGTAGCTCAGCTGCTGGTGATCGATCAGGTATGTGTCCCACACCGTGTGCAGGTTCGTGGCCTGGCTGAACCAGTTCACCTTGATATCATTACCGCCCCGTGTTCCTTCAGGACTTACGTGCAGCGGCTGGTGAATGTCGCCGACGATATGAACCAGCAGCCGCAGGTACATTTTCTTCTTGTCCATAGTGAGGCCCGGCTTTTTCAGTTCATTTACCAGGAATATTATCCGCGTATGGGCATTGACGCCGGTATCCTTCTTTAGCAATTCCTTCATTTCCTCATAGCTACAGCCCTTTGGGAAGTTGACGTAGTGCCAGGGATCGAGGTAATTGAAGTTGCTGTCGGATTTGATAAAATCCGCCCAGTTGGCGGACATCGCCAGTGTCTCGTTTCCCAGGATCTTTGAAATGGCAAGACGTGTCTTTGCAGTGATGTATTTGTCTGCAATTTCCCCGACAATCCTGTGTCCCGTCATTCCCCACGCTGACGAGGAAAGGGGGAGCGCCATGGCCAGGACATACGTGAACAAAACGGTTTGGAACTGTTTCATGTTTCTGTTTGAACGCCAAATGTATGGAAAGAACGGCATGGCAGTTAGCGGGTTCACTTGTACTTTAGCCGCATGAAAGCGGCATCCAGCAGCGAGATCAAAGAAGCGCTTCGCCAGCAGGCACACGGCCGGCTGGTAGACATCTGCCTGCGGCTTGCACGGTTTAAAAAAGAGAACAAGGAACTGCTCACGTACATCCTGTTCGAGGCCGATGACGAAGCCGCATATGTTTCTTCAGTGAAAAAAGAGATGGACGCCGGATTTGCTGCGCTGAACAAATCATCCGTCTATCTCGCCAAGAAGACGATCAGGAAAGTGCTGCGTACGGCCAACCGGTTCACCCGGTATGCCGGGTCAGCAACGGTGGAAGCGGAACTTTTGCTGCATTTCTGTTACCTGCTGAAACACTCAGGCGTGCAGTTGCGGAAAAGTACCGCCCTG
>DASUVB010000029.1:0-6045 GCA_036373835.1 Flavisolibacter sp.
GCCGCTGTTTGCCGCCAAATGGGAAACTGCCGTGCTGGTATCGCTTGCGTGCATTATTGGTGTGCTGCTGTTTTCGATCCTTGGTGGATTCATCGTGCAATTTGCCAGGCCTGCCTACAAGATGGATTTTTCTACAGTCGACTGGGAGACCACGGTACCGGTAATGTTCCGGTACTGGATCGCCAGCTTCGGGATCATTTCCATCCAGTACTTTTTATCGCTGCTGATCAAAAGCTTTGCATGGCCGATGACCATTGGCCTCATGGGAACCATCGCCGGGGGCATCCTGGCAGGTAACGGGCTCTGGAAATGGTGGCCGTGGTCTGCAACAGCACTGACGAGCTCCACGTACGAAGGAAGCATCACGGGAGCTTTCCTGATGCCACATGAAAAACTGAGCCTGCTGTGGACCGTTATTTTCCTGGTGGCTGCATACCAGTTGTTCACGAGGCGCACCTTTGCGCGGGCGGTCATCTTCCCGGTGCCGCGCGCTGTTATTTCAGTAGTCGTCATCGCTGTTTTTATTGCTGCCGCCGCCTACATGTATAAGCCGGTGGTTCTTTCCAGGCACGAACGTACCGTGATCGCGGGCACCATCACTTCGGAAACGCCCGTCAAACAGGTTTTGCTGTTACGTCCACCTGCGATGGATACCGTCATGATCATGCCGGTGAAAGACGGAAAATTCCATGGGACCACCACGGAGCACCTCCTTCCGGGCAGCTATTATGTACGGGCGGGCAGTTTCCGCGACGAAGTGTTTTTTTCCAGCCGGGACAGCCTTTTCCTCGATATTGAATTCGTGGAGAAAAAAACCAAAATGAAGGTGCGTGGAACCCGCGTTGCAGAGAACGAATACCTGAACAAGGGAGTCGGTGACTATAACTCTTATATGCTCTCCAATTACGCGTACACTTATACCCCCGCAGAGTATGCGCGCAACGTGATGTATGAATGGAACGAGGCTGTAAAACAGCTGAACCAGTATAAAACGATCGATAATATCAGGCCGTCGGATGATTTTATCAGCCTCAGAAAAAAGATCATCGCCAGCGACCTGCTCAACCTTGTAGATAATCATTACCCGGGAATTCACGCCGTGTATTATCCTAATGACAGCCTGAAGTACCCGAAGTCTCTCGATCGCCTCCGGAAAGAGGTAGACCTGGAAGACAGCTCCCTGGCCCTTTCAGGTGGTTTCGCGCTGACGGTCATGGAATCGATGCGGAATAAAAGCGGGCGTAACGACAGCGCATATTTTTCCATGGTCCGGCAGATCCCGAATCCCGCGCTTCGAAATACCGTACTCTTTACAACGGCGCAGCGGGATGTTTTCGGAATAAAGGATACTGTTAAAAGGGACCAGTTGCTGCAGGTGGTGCTGCAAAACCTGACGGATGAAAAGCTCCGCAGCCGCATTTCCGAAAAATACATGCGCATGAAAACACTGCAGCGAAACGGGATGGCACCTGCAATCGTGGCGGAATCACTGCTCGGGAAAAAATTCACGCTGGCGGATTTTGCAAAACGGTACGTGGTCATCGACGTATGGGCGACCTGGTGCGGCCCCTGCCTTGCTGAGGCGCCGTATTTTACCCAGCTGGCCGAACAATATACGAGTGAATCCGTGGCATTTGTCAGCATTTCAGTGGATGAGAACAAGCAGGCATGGAGAACAGCGGCCAGTGGTAAGAATACCAAGGTGCTACAGGTATGGACGGAGAACGCCGAAGACAATTTCCTGAAAGAATTTGGCATCTCCTCTATTCCACGGTTCATCCTCGTGGGCCCGAAAGGTGTGATCCTGAACGCGGAAATGCCACCGCCATCCGAACCTGAATTCGAGGAGATCCTGAAAAGAGAGATCGTGTCAACCGATAGCCGCACATTCTGATGTTCCAGGAGTATTGGGAACAATTCGTTACCGGCATGCGTGCCACCACTGCGCCGGAGTACATTGCCGTCATTGCGGGAATCATCAGCGTATGGTTTTCAAGAAAGGAAAACATCCTGGTGTACCCCGTTGGCCTCATCAATACGATCATTTACATTTATCTCAGCTACAAGTATCATTTACTGGGCGAAGCCGCTGTCAACCTGTATTACACGGTCATGAGCATTTACGGCTGGCTCCTCTGGTCCCGGAAGGACAGACAGCATCATCCCGTTCTGCACATCACGTTTTCGTCGGGCAGGCAGTGGGCCGGGCAGCTGCTCTTCTTCGCTGCGTTTTATGTGACGATCTACGGGGCACTGGTGCTGGCGAAGCAGTCGTTTGCTGAAGGTGCCATACCCTGGGCGGATGCGTTTGCCGCTGCGACTGCGTTCACGGGAATGTGGCTGATGGCCAGGAAAAAAGTGGAAAGCTGGTGGTGGTGGATCGCAACAAACATCGCATCGATCCCGCTTTATTTTGTAAAAGGGCTTGTTTTTACCAGCGTATATTATCTCGTGCTGCTGGTACTTGCTGTCGCCGGCCTCGTGGAGTGGCGCCGGCGGGCGACAAATGCCGGTTAACTTTATCTTATGCAAAAAGTCGTGATCCTCGGTCCTGAATCGACGGGAAAGTCCACATTGTGCGACGCACTTGCCACGCATTACGACACCACGTGGTGCCCTGAATTTGCACGGGAATACCTTCACCAGCTCGACCGCCGCTATACCTACGGAGACCTGCTCAACATTGCGCATGGCCAGCTGGAGCTGGAAGATATGATGCTATCGACGGCACGCAATGGCATTTACTTTATTGATACGGATATGTATGTAATGAAGGTGTGGTGCGAGGTGGCGTTCGAGACGTGTCATCCCTGGATCCTCAGGCAGATCGCCGCGCGCCGCTATGACCTGTACCTGCTTTGCGATGTGGACCTTCCATGGGAGCATGATGTGCTGCGTGAATATCCCGACCTGCGTTTCCGCGAGAAAATATTCAAAATGTATTATGATCTCGTGGTGCAGCAGCGAACGCCCTGGGCAGTGGTGTCCGGAAAGGAGTCGCAAAGGCTTCAAACTGCGATCAGCATTATCGATACGGTGCTGCACAAGAAAGACAGGCGGCTTACTGAATGAGCTTGCGCACGTCCGGGTCTTTCTCCAGCACGCGCATCTGCTGCACGATCCAGTTGGCCCTTGCCCTTACATATCCCGATGCCGGCCTGACGGCGTATTTCTTTGGATTCGGCAGTCCTGCGGCGATCATTGCCGCTTCCCGGCGGCTGAGATTCAGCGCAGGCTTTTTATAGAACTGCTGCGATGCTGCCTCTACTCCAAAAGTTCCGCGCCCGGTCTCGATCACATTCAGGTACACTTCCAGGATGCGGCGCTTGCCCCATATCCATTCGATCATTTTGGTGAAGTAAATTTCGAAAGCCTTGCGCACCCAGCTGCGACCCTGCCACAGGAATACATTCTTTGCCACCTGCTGGCTGATGGTGCTGGCGCCCCGCACGCGGTTCGGCTTCTTCTCGTTATACTTCATGGCTTTACGGATGCTTTTCCAGTCGAAACCCGAATGGTCGGGAAAAATCTGGTCCTCCGAAGCAATTACTGCCAGTTTCATAGCCCTGGAGATCTTGCCGAAGGAAACATAGTCGCGCTTCAGGCCGTAACCGAACAGGCTTTGCAACTGGGTAATGGTGAGCGGTGGGTCGACCCACCGCAGGATGATGATATAAAACAGCTGCCACAGGAACAGGAACAGCAGCACCCTTTTAATCCAGCTCCATACCGACCTGCGCTTTTTTTTCATCCGTTGGCTTTGTTGTAAAAAATTAATCCCCACAATAACGCCACACCAAACACTAAAAGTATCAGCCCGTTGATGCGGTTGATGAGATGAATGTTGCGCGGGGTCAGTTTCTTCCGGATCTTGTCGGCAAGCAGCACCTTGGCTACATCCGCTGCCAGCGCCAGCAGCAGCGCCATTCCGAAGATGACAATACGCTGGTTGAGCGTGTGGTCAACAAATGCCGTCGCGGTCGTCAGCCAGAAGATGATGATGCCCGGGTTAAAAAAATTCAGGATCATTCCCGCAATGAATATGCGCAGGTAATCCCGTTTGCGGAACTGCAGCAGGAATTGCTGTCCCTCTGCGGTGAGCTTGATCTTCTTGAAGAAAAGGAAAAAAATCCCGACGCTGATCAGGAAGATGCTGCCCAGTGTACCGATCAGGTTTTTATATGCCGTGAGTGCAATGAAAAATTCGGTGAACACATTGCTCGTGAAAACCAGTACCAGGTCGCTGATCCAGATGCCGGCTATGAATGCGAATCCTCCCTTAAGCCCGCTGTTAAGACTCTGCTTAATGACGGTGAATACGATCGGCCCGACAGAAATCGCCAGCAGCAGTCCCAGTGTAAAACCCTTGATAATGGCCTCGATCATTGGCTGCTAAGTTAGAAGTACAGGTTGAAAGTAGCACGCGGTGCGGGATTACCGCGTGTAGGTCAGCAGGAATTCATTCCAGTCCTGCAGCATCTTCCCTTTTAATACACGGGGAAATTTATGCTGGCTGCCGAGTTTACCCTTTGCTGCCATGAATTTCAGGAATGCCTCTTCCGGTAATTTTTCCAGAAATACTTCTTTTAACGCGCTGGTTCTCTCCACGGCGTAGTCATCGTTCAGTGCGCACAGCTTCTGATCGATGGCTTGAACAAGGCGATTCGCATCGATCGGGTCATTACATGCTACATACCATTTGTGCGCAAACAGGTTCTGGTGCGGGAAGCCGGTGACTGTGAATTCGGGGATGGAAACATTCAGCTCGTCACTGACCTGTTGCACCGCCTTGTTCATATTTTCCACGCTCAGGTGTTCGCCAACAAGGCTCAGGAAATGCTTGGTGCGCCCGGTGATGACGACTTCATTTTTTTCGAGATCAACAAAACGTACCGTATCGCCGATCAGGTAACGCCAGGCACCGGCGTTGGTGCTCATGAGCAGCGCATAGTCTCTCCCTTCCTGCACTTCATGGATCATCAGCGCTTCGGGATTCTCTACCATTTTCCCGTCAGAATCAAAATTGCGGTCATTGAATGGTACAAATTCCATGAAGATATTATTGTCCAGCACCAGGCGCATGCCCTTGGCGTGCTCCCGGTCCTTGTAACCGATGAATCCTTCGCTGGAGAGATAATTTTCAATGTATACGATCGGCTTGCCAAGTAGTCTTTCGAAACCTTTTTTATACGGCTCGAATGCCACACCTCCATGAACAAAGAACCCGAGGTTGGGCCATATGTCGTGAATTGTGTTGACCTTGTAATGCTCGATGATCATCTCCATGCACATCTGGCACCACGCGGGAACGCCCACGATATAGCCGATGTCCCATTCCGGCGCCTTCTCCACGATCTCGTGGAGCTTTTCATTCCAGTCGCGGAGCCTTGCGATCCTGCCGCCTGGCTTGTAAAAGGTCTGGAACCAGAACGGCCTGTTCTTCGCGAGGATGCCACTCAGGTCACCCGCATACCATCCTGCTTTTCCCTTCTGCAGGTCGGTGGCGCCGCCCAGCATGAGGAAGCCCTTGGTAACTGCATTGCGGGGAAGGTGTTCATAATTCAGCAATGATATCAGCTGCCGGATATAATTAATGCGGTTGCTCCGGAGCATGTCCCGCGTCACCGGGATGTATTTGCTGGCAGCCTCGGAAGTTCCGGAGCTGAGCGCGTAATATTTGATCTTACCCGGCCAGGCCACATCAGGTGTGCCGTCCAGGGTCTTTTTCCACCACTCCTCGTAGATCTTGTCATAATCGTGGACCGGAACCTTTTGCTGGAACTCTCTGCCGATGTGCCTGCTCAGCAGGATCTCATCAAACCGGTATACCTGCCCGAATGCCGTGAACCGTGCCTTCTTCAACAGTTTCTTCAGAACCCTCATTTGCTGGCTGCGCGGATCATTCTGCGGAAGCCGGAGCGCCGCAGCAATCGCTTTTGGAAATTTGATATCAATGATCCTTGCCATGGCGTATGTTCATCAATTAAAATACCAGATCAGGCACCCAGTCGCCTGAATGAAGTAAAAATAGTCCTTATGTCATTC
>DASUVB010000030.1:0-2336 GCA_036373835.1 Flavisolibacter sp.
CATTAGTGCTTATAATCCTTTTACGATCGTGGTTACGGTCGCTTTCGAAGTTGAAGGTATGGTCATACCGGAAACTTCCACCTGTTGTTCGCTGTCAACAGTCTGGCTGCGTTGCTTCAGCAGGCCTGACTTCTTGTCAACGATCATCTGGCCGCTGGACTTTGTCGCTCCCTTGATGATGGCATCGGCACCCATCATGTTCTGTGTTGTTTCCATGGTAGACGTTGCGGTGAAATCGACGGTGATCTCGCTGTCCGTGATATTGCTGACCGTATAGGTAGCCATGCTTTTGATTCCCTCCTTTGTCGAAGAATCGGTCCAGGTCTCGCCTTTTTTCACCGTAGCAGCGGGCAGTACGCTGAACAACAGCATATCACCGACCTTGGGCGCGCCACCATTAACATTCATCTGGGAGAGGATCATGGTAGCCATGTCGTCTTCGGCAAGGGCGACATTTCCTTCGCCTTCTTTTATTTCCGTGATCTTTCCGGTACCGTCAACCGTGACGGTATACTTGTTTTTCAGACCTTTTGAAAGGCCCTGGCCAAACTCGCTTTTCAGATCATCGGCTTTGTCGGAATCGAAGGAGATGTTCTGGCCCATCTGGCTTTCCATGTTGAACTTCATGTGCTTCATTTTGTGCTCAATCACGGCAGAACCGTTGCGAACATCTTCAACATCAAAGGACTGGACAACCGTAACGTTGGCTTTTTGTTCAAACGACTGGCCCATCATCTGGGAGGTGCCGGTGGAACTTGTTGTGGTGACCACTTCCAGTTTCTGGCCTTTCTGGAAGTTGATTTTCTGCTGGGCTATCCCTGAAGCAGACGTAAATAAGCAAAGGGCGAACAAAACTCTTTTCATATTATGTTTTTAGCAGTGCCAAAATTGACGAAATAATCCGGTAAAAGGATGCATGTACTGCATAAGTGATCATTTTACCGGCTAAAAGGTACCGGTTTATTACTTTAGGGCATGCGACGAGAGCATTCCGAAGCCGGCACCGCGGCCGCTTCCTTCACGAAACTGGTAAAAAGCCAAATCAGGTTCCGGCTGTTCCTGCTGCGCTACCTGCCTGCGGCACTTTTTTCGGGTGTCAGGGTGGGGACCGTAACCAGTGAAGCATGCACCGTCAGCATTCGTTACCGCTGGTTTACGCGTAATCCTTTCGGCTCCACTTATTTCGCATCGCTGAGCATGGCCGCCGAAATGAGCACAGGCATCCTTGTCATGGCGGGCACATATGGCAGGTCACCCCGCATTGCCATGCTGGTTACCGCGATAGAAGGAACATTCCTGAAAAAGGCCACCGGTATCACAAGGTTTACCTGCCGGGAAGGAATGCTGATTCAACAAGCGATTGAAGCCGCTTCCCGGGACAACGAACCCCATGTGGTACGTGTATTCACCTCAGGAGTCAACGAAAATGACGAAACCGTTGCAGAATTCTACATCACCTGGTCCGTAAAGGCGCGTAAGACTGTCGGCCACGGGCGCATGAACTGACACAGTCGTACAGATCGCTTACCGGGTAATTGTCAAAAAAGTATAAAAATTTCGTGGCCCCTGGTGAATGAACTTTCCGGACTATAAATTTGCCACGCATTGAAACGGATACTACTTGCGTTCGCCATTTTTTTCATGAGCTGCTCGGTTGTGGCGCATGGTGTTCTTGCGTACCAGTTCAGCGCAGTGCAAACCCTGTTGCCCGAGGAAGAGCCGCACTCGGAGAAAAATGATCATAAGCCTGCCGTAAACGACAGGGCTAACCTGCATTACCTCCTGGCCAGCCTGCGGCAGGATGAACTGGTGAAATCGTTCCTGGAACACACTCACTTTCTTACTTCAAAAGGATTTGCTGATAAACCTTACACACCGCCCGACCTGGGCTGATCACGCTGATCGATGCTGGTGCCTGCACTGGCAGTAGTCTCTCAATTATTGTTCATTTTCAAAAAAGGTTTATGAAAAGATCTGCATTTGCACATCTCAGGCACGACGTGCCTGCCAGTATTGTAGTGTTTTTAGTGGCGATGCCTTTGTGTCTCGGCATCGCCCTGGCTTCCGGTGCACCATTTATTTCCGGTATCATTGCCGGCGTTGTAGGTGGTATTGTCATTGGCATAATCAGTAATTCGCAACTCAGCGTAAGCGGACCGGCAGCCGGCCTCACAGCCATTGTTCTTGCCGGAATTACCGCCCTGGGTTCTTTCGAGGTATTCCTGGTGGCGGTTGTCCTTGCTGGTATTTTCCAGCTGGTTCTTGGTTTCATTAAGGCGGGCAGCATCGCCAATTATTTTCCCGGGAGTGTGATCAAGGGCATGTTAACCGCTATC
>DASUVB010000031.1:0-11806 GCA_036373835.1 Flavisolibacter sp.
CGGTCGTTCCTCGCAAATGCGCAATTGTGACACTCCACCGTCCGACGGGCTGCAGGTGCGAGTTCCTGCTGCGTGTTATGCGACGGACCAAAAACCGCTGTGCCCCGCCTCCGGCGGCCAAGGCGGGTGACCACCCTGACAGAAACCGAAACAGAGCGAGAGCCATCGACAATCAGTCTGTCATTTGTAACGGCATTCACGTAACCTGTGCCATCGAATAGCGGAGTGGTGCAGCGCCTTGCTCCCGCCGTCTTCGCACGCCATAGCCCCGAAGTATCGGGGCGGCGGCGTGATGGCGGGGCACAGCGCCTCCAGTTGCTTCACATAGCACGAAGCTTGTTAACTGAACCTGAATTGTTCGACCTAAGAACTGATCCGATGCGGCTTCACCAGAGGATATGTTCGACCTAATGCATGTACCAGTTTGAAGCCGCTGTCTTTTTCTTTGGTCCTTTCTTTTGGGCACACAAAAGAAAGGACAGATCTCTTTTCAAGACAAAAGGTCACAAAGTAAACAAACAACAAAACCAGGGACAAAGTCAGTACTGGTCAAATATGATTTAAGAGCATTTAGGCTGCAAGCCTGAAAAGCAGCAGCCGTATCTTAGCACCCCGGCGGACAGCCGATATCACTATTATGAAAATAATTGTTCTAGGCGGAGGCATGGTTGGCAGCGTGATGGCAGCTGACCTTGCGACAGATCACGAGGTCAGCTGTGCGGATCTCACTCCCAGGCATATTCCGAATGTGGCATATATGCCACTGGATGTGACACAGAGGGAAGCCGTAATAAAAACGGTCGCGCCGTTTGACCTCGTCATCGGCGCCGTACCCGGGCACCTGGGCTATGAAACATTGAAGGCGGTGATAGAAGCCGGGAAAAACGTAGTTGATATATCTTTCTTCCCGGAAGATGCTCTTGAATTGCATGAAATGGCGGTGCGCCGAAATGTGATTGCAGTTACCGATTGCGGCGTAGCACCGGGGATGTGCAACATGATCGCTGGTTACTTTGACAAACAGATGGCCATCGATTCGTACACCTGCCTTGTCGGCGGGCTCCCGGTGGTACGGACAAAACCCTACGAATACAAGGCTCCCTTCTCACCGATCGATGTCATCGAGGAATACACGCGGCCAGCACGTTTCCGTGAAAACGGCAACATCGTCACGCGCGAAGCGCTTAGTGAAATTGAAGAGATCTGGTTTGATGGTGTGGGAACACTTGAAGCATTCAATACCGACGGGTTAAGGTCGCTCCTCCACACGCTGAAGCATATCCCCAACCTTAAAGAAAAGACCCTGCGCTACCCGGGTCATGCGGGGTTGATGAAGGTTTTCCGGGACACGGGCCTTTTTTCAAAAGAACCGGTACCCGCTGCCGGATCCAATGTTGCTCCGGTTGATATCGTCTCGCAGCTTCTTTTCTCCACGTGGAAATACCAGCGTGGTGAAGAAGACTTCACCGTCATGCAGGTGATCATCGAAGGACAGGATGCAAACGGTAATGTAAAACACACCTGGTCGCTGTACGACCGGTATGATACCGAACAGCATGTCATGAGCATGGCGAGAACCACGGGCTATACGGCAACAGCGGTTGCGCGGCTTCTGCTGCAACAGGGCTGGAATACCCCCGGCATTATTCCGCCGGAACACATCGGCAGCAACGCGGATGCTTTCCAGTTTGTGCTGCAGCAACTCAAGGAAAGGAATGTCATTTACCGGAATATTACTTTCCGGTAAAGCACTTCGAGTCATTTCTTTTTGATCGCGGCAGATACTCGCTCGAACGCTCTTTAATCCGACTGGCTGCAAGTGCAAGTCTCCACTTCCTGCTACTGAATCATCCAGACAGAAACAGTAACAGAAACAGAGCGAGAGCGACAGAGAGGGAAGCCATCAACCATAAACTACCGTTCGGTAACGGCATTGACGGGCCAGGGGACAAACAAATGAAAGGATTTCGTGTTTCCATAGGTTAAACAAATAATAGTTGCATTTTTGGGACCGAAGAGGCACTTCTTATGAATCCATCGCGATCCATGCCGATCACCGCCGGCATCCGGCTGGTAACCATGCTCCTGGATCACTTTTTCATGACCATAATTGCCCTGATCTTTTTCCTGCCCGGGATGATCTCCGGGTTTGCTGAGGCGTTCAATGTGTCACATGAACAAACGGGCGATGCCATGCTTTCCGGTCCTGCGAAATACCTGGCGGCGTTTGGATTCGCATTGTATTTCTGCAAAGACATCTTCAACGGCCGAAGCATTGCCAAGCGAATTTTCAGGCTGCAGGTAGTAGACAAAAAGACCGGGCGCCCGGCTTCTCCGTTTCAAACGCTGATCCGGAACTTCTTCTGCATCTTCTGGCCGGTTGAGGTGATCGTGGCTCTTTTGAATACCAGTCGCCGCTTAGGCGACCGGGTAGCCCGAACAAAGCTGGTACATTACGCCCGGACCACCGCACCACGGCCACTGAATTTCAGCCAGGTGCTGCTGGCAGTTGTCGTTGCGTACGGACTTGGGATCCTGGTGATCCTGGTGATACCATCACCTCAGCCGGCTAAAATGGATTTCCGGGAAACATCCTTTAACCAGGCGGCAAGCACGGAACTGGAACAATTACTCGCCGACAGCCTGGGTCAATATCTGGTGCCGGATGTACGGATATACGACACCGTAAACAAATCCAGTAAAAAGTATGTCTCGGTTATCCTGAGGCTGCGCGAGAACTATATTTCCGACGACGAAAGCTACCAGCAGCTGCGACAGCAAACAACCCGGTTGATCTACTCCAGGTATCCCAGGGAAACGATAACCGGGCGAACAAAATATGTTTACCAGTCTGGCGGCCGGTTGCAATTGAGCTCGGAAACAATCGGGACCGGTTGGCCAGCGCGCTAATTTCAATAATTTTGTAACATGAGATTCAATCGGCTTGTTCCTGTAAGTTTTCTCATCAGCTTTATCCTGGTAACAGCTGGTGCTTATCTGAAAATCACGCATGCCGAAGGAGCTGATACCTGGCTGACCGCCGGCATGATCGTATCACTCATTTTTATCGTTGCAGCTGTGTACGAAGTGCGGTCGTCACGACGCATTGATGCGACCGAAAAAAACGTATGGACGCTTGCGCTGGTTCTCTTCAGCACTATTGCCGGGATCATTTACGTGCTGTTGGCCCGCAAAAGGATCGCAGGGGACCATGGGAAGCTTTCTTCCTGAACTGTGCTGTTCGCGGAATTCTATTTCAACTCCTTCACTACGATGACAGGCCGGAACCCCACGGTAGGGGCAGATCTTTCGTAACTACCTGTTGCGCGAATATGCACATCAGCGCCATAGTCGTTCCAACTGCCACCGGCGGCAATGCCATTCTCTGAGATCATCTCCGCCACGTTGCCGCACATGTTGTACAAACCGTAGTCGTTCTTCCTGAAGCTTTTCACCTCCGCTGTCAGAACTACGGCATCCGCTGCTGAATAGGGCATTACAGCCACCTCGGGCTTCCCGGTCTTCCGGCTGCGGTACACCTGGTGGTCCGGCACTTCCCTGAAGTTGCACATCCGCTGGCCCTTATTATTACGCAAACGATAATTCCCCCAGGGATACATTGCCTGCGAGCGCCCACCTTGCGCCGCCCAGATCCATTCGACTTTTGACGGTAACCTGACCTCGATCGCGACACCCGGGTTATCGGCCTGTATCCTTTCCTGGAACCATTGGCAATACCGTGCGGCGCCTTCATGACTGATGTTGACGACAGGATAATTATTGAATGAGGGATGCCTGAAGTAATGCTTCGTCACCGGTTCGCTATAGGCAAGCACTTCCTTCCAACCGGTAGTATCGCAGGCAATTGCTACCCGCTCTGCGGGAGACAGCCGGGTAGCAACTTCGTCGAAGAAGGTACGGTATTGCAGGTTGGTAACCTCGTATGTCGAAATATAGAAAGCACCGACTGACACCCGCGAACTGCTGTCGTCTCCCATCCAGGGATTTCCTGCGGGAATGGAGACAAATTCGCGGGGGAGCTTTGGCCGTTTATCCGCTGGCAGGGAAAAGGCCAGGACCATAATTAAAGTAATACAACTGATAAGTCCAATTCGCATGACGAAGCTTTGTAACAAAGTTTACAAAATAAACTATCGAGTTGCTCAAATGGTACCTGGATATTGGGTAGTTACTGGTTTTTCTGCGGCAGCGACTCAACTGATCATTGTGTTCACCATTTAACAATTCTTCCCTCTGGTATCCAGCCACAGCATGTGGATTTGATTGATTAAATTGTACAGGCATTTAACCAGCGGATCATGAAAAGCATTCTTTCCTTACAGGCACTCTGCCTCCTGGTCGTTTGCTGTACATCCAATAAAAAGACCCCCGCCGAAGCACTGATCCAGGACATGCAGCTCAAAAGAGGTGAGGTTATTTCGTGTGGGCCTCCGGATCAGCAATTTGGATCAGCGACATTTCCAGTGCGTTGCGGAAAGGAAGTTGCAGCAGATTTTAACCTGGCCATTTCCCTGCTACACTCCTTTGAATATGACGAAGCAGAGAAGGCATTTGCCGCGGTAATTGACAAGGAGCCCGGATGTGCGATGGCATATTGGGGCGTTGCCATGTCCAATTTTCATCCCTTATGGACGCCCCCCACCGGGGCTGAGCTGGAAAAAGGAGCTAAGGCCGTCCGCATCGCACAATCCCTGCCAATGTCTGACCGGGAACGTGCCTATATTGATGCTATTGCGGCGTTCTACAAGGACTGGCAACAGGTGGACCATGGTACCCGCACACTTGCTTTTGAAAAAGGAATGGGAAAGGTGTACAGTGAATACCCTGATGATAAAGAAGCCGCTATCCTTTATGCGTTGTCGCTGGTTGCCGCGTCGGATCCCGCTGACAAAACCTACGAAAAGCAAAAAAAAGCAGGAAGCATCCTGCAGGCGCTGTACCCGGAACAGCCACAACACCCAGGTATTGTTCACTACCTCATTCATACGTACGATTATCCCGAACTGGCGTCCCAGGGACTTGATGCGGCGCGTAAATATGCATCCATTGCACCCTCATCTGCACACGCCCTGCATATGCCATCACATATTTTTACCAGGCTGGGGCTATGGAACGAATGCATCCGTTCGAACATCGCTTCAGTGACGTCTGCGAAGTGTTATGCCGAAGCCGTCGGTATCAAAGGGCATTGGGACGAGGAACTTCACGGCCTTGACTACCTGGTGTATGCCTACCTGCAAAAAGGCGCGAAAGACTCAGCCCGTAGGGTGTTGGACTACATGAATTCAATACGCGAAGTGCACCCCATCAATTTCAAAGTAGCTTATGCATTTGCAGCCATTCCATCGCGGTACCTGCTGGAGAACAACATGTGGAATGAGGCAGCAGAACTGGAGGTTGCGCCTGCTTTTGTTCCATGGAAGAATTTCCCGTGGCAGGAGGCGATATTTCATTTCACCCGTTTCATGGGTGCGATTCGTACCGGGAAGATGGAAATTGCAAAAGGATCAGCAGAGGAGCTGAAACGCCTGGAAGATGTGCTGCTGGATCAGCAGGACCGGTACAAGGCGGGACAGGTGGCGATACAGATTACCACAGCGGAAGCATGGCTGGCGTTCCGGGAAAACAACCATGCAAAGGCGCTGCAATTAATGAAACAGGCGGCCGAAATGGAAGACCAGACCGAAAAACATCCCGTTACTCCCGGGGCAGTTTTGCCTGCAAGGGAACTGCTGGGTGATATGCTGCTCGAAATGGGCCAGCCATCGCTGGCGTTGGAGGCGTACGAAAAGGAACTGAAACAACACCCCAACCGGTTTCGTGCATTGCACCAGGCGGCTGTTGCCGCGAAAGCGTCCGGCGATACTAAAAAAGCAACTGCTTATTTTAACCAGCTACTGGCAAAAATCATACGGTAGTAAACAAGCTTTCACCTGCGAATAGCGGCTATTTGCAATAAGCACCTGGCCGGCTTTATCGGTTAGGAGATTTACTCTGTTTATGAAATGTTAACGGTTGAACGATTTCACAGGGAATCACTACATTAGATCACAGCTTTTTTTATGCCTTTTCACCCGTCCGCATCACTACTGTGTCGTTATGCAGCCGTGTCACGAATGCTGCTGATGGTACATTACCTGTCGCTCGCTACAATTGTGACCCTGGCATGGGTGCCGGCAACTGCACAATCATCAACTAACAAGGGCATGCTGCAAGTGGTAAGCAAGCAACGCCTCGTATACGTGGACCTGGATCAGGGCGACGGCATTGTGTACCTCATGGGATTCGTAATGGACAAGGGAGGTTCCGGATACTCTATGGGCACTTCCGATACGTTGCACAGGCAGACTGACGGACTGCTGAAAGGGAAGATAACCTGGGTCAGAGGCGCCGGCGACGAACAGTTTCTGTTCTTAAGTTCAAAAAAATCTACCCGCCAATTCAGAGTGGCACCGGTTCAGGACCTGGAGCAGGCCTACGAAAACCTCAATAACGCTTATTACCTCGATGCATACTTCCGGATGAAGGATTCCATCAACAAGGCGTACCCGTTGCAGCATCATTCATTCCGGAATGCTTTTTCATCCTGGAGGTCAGTTACACACAAAAATATGCATTACCTGCAGTTCCGTGAATATGCCGACAGGCGGTTGCAGGAGATTAATGACAGCATCCGTCGCCGACAGGATCACTTTGTGGCACTCACCGACTACCTTCGCCGCAACATCAAAACCATGGAATACCCTACATTGAAGGACAGCCTCCTGGTATTGCCGGTCGATTATCCGTATATGTCAAAATATTTCAGCACCGTTGTCGGGGAAATGGCACGGCAGCAGCCTGAATATTTTTTCCGCCTGGCACAAGAGCTGCCACAACACCAGCATTTGATCTTTTTCAGTGTTGAAAAAGAAAAGGCAACACTTGCAGGTTTGCAGGCGGTGGAAGGTTATCCCGAGGTCAAAAAGGCTTTTTTTAAGACCAGGAAATCGTGATACTTTTCTCCCGCTTCCTGGTTTACCCGGCGCCGCGCATAACCGACTGTTGTCATCTTTCAGTTGACTGCGACAGCAACCTGCTCCATCTCTACATCCACTGCCCACGGATTGCGGAGGATATCCAGCACCGGTGAAGTACGCGACGGATCTGCATCCACGTTATGGCGCACGGTTGATGTTGTCATACCCGGTGCGCTTTGTCTGTGAAAGGCCAGGAAACGTAGTATCCGCATGCTTATAATCACCGCAGCTTTACCGTTACCTCAAGCGATCCAACCATACGCTCAATACCCCTGCTATTTCCCATTCTACTCGGTAGCTTAACAGGGGCAACCAGCGGTGCTGACACTATAACAAACCCTGTGACGTTTTGAATCAATTTTGTATATTATCAGACCATTCCGCTGAAGGCCTCCTATAAATTTTTTTTATGCAAGCTCAAAACCGGGTCATTGTCCTGTTGATTTGCGCATTGGCTGGTCTGCAGGCTCCCGCCCATGCTCAGCGGGAAAGGCCACCCCTCGACGTGCTGCTGACCGAATTGCAAAAACCGCTTTCTGACACAGCACATGTGCGGGTGCTCACTGATATTTCCATGCGCTATAGCGCAACCGACACCGTGAACGGGTTGAGATATGCGCAGGAGGCCATGGCACTGGCCGAAAAGACGGGAGACGCGCTTGCGAAGGCTAACGCGACATCGGCACTGGCAGCCACCGCATTCAACAGGAAACAGCCGCAGGAAGCAATAAGATTGTTCCAACAGGCCATCCACCTGTTCCTACAGGCGAAAAACCTGGACGAAGCGGCCGGCGTGCACGGTGATGTGCACCTGATCCTGCGCCAGGCAGGCAGGATCGAGGAAGCCAAAGCACACATGGATACTGCCATGCACTTATACAGGCAGACCGGGAATCGAAAAGGCATCGGTACCAGCCACAGCCGGCTGGGTCTTCTGAGCCAAATGCGTGGCAACAACACGATGGCACTGGAGCACCTGTTCAAAGCAGCAAAGATCGCAGAGGAAATTGGGGACAAGCGCGGTCTCCTGACACGTTACGGCAATATTGGTGTGATCTACATGCGCATGAAACAGCCGTTGAAGGCCATTGAATATTACCAGAAATCATTACCGCTGGCGGAAGCGTTACAGGACAAGGCCAACCAGGCGCTCAGCCTTGGAAACACAGGTGTCGCTTATGTAGAAATCAGGGAGTACGACAAGGCACATGACTACCTGGTGAAGGCACTTAAGATCAACGAAGAACTTGGGAACAAGCACCGGATTGCCGCCACGCTTCATAACCTCGGCGAAGTTTATTTCAACCGGAATGATTATGTCACTGCTTATGACTACTATACCCGCGCGCTGCAGATCAACCGGGAGATCAAAAGCGGCCACGAGATCACGAACCTGAACAGCATCGGCCTGGTGCACCTGCGTGCAGCACAGGACAGCACCGGTGCGATACCAGACAACCAGTTCATTCCTCCAAACCGGAGAGAAAACCTGGAACAGGCACTTTCATACCTGTCCGCTGCGTACGACAAGGCGAGCAGGATCAGCATCAAAACTGACTTCATTGACGCTACCAAATACCTCGCGGAAACTTATACAATGCTCGGACAACCGGAACAGGCGCTCCGCAAATTCCGGGAATACACCGCCACACGCGACAGTATGCTGGGCGACGAGAAGCAGAAGGAAATCATGCGGATTGAAATGGAATATTCATTTCAAAAAAAGGAAGATTCCCTGAAATACCAGCAGCTGCTTGCGGAAGAAAGACTGAAACAGCAAACATTGATGTATGAACAGCAA
Source organism: Flavisolibacter sp. (assembly GCA_036373835.1). GTDB lineage: Bacteria > Bacteroidota > Bacteroidia > Chitinophagales > Chitinophagaceae > Flavisolibacter. The sequence continues at coordinate 8,842 of DASUVB010000031.1, forward strand.
CAGCAAAGCTACCTGCTGCAGCAAAATGAACTGGACCTGGCCCGCAAAGAGAATCAGCTTCAACAACTTGCGATCCAGGTAACAAAGGCCGAGCTGGATGCAGAGCAAAGCCACAGGAACGAAAAGGAACAGCAGCTGTTCCTGGTCGACCGTCAAAGAAAGCTGCAGGATGCACGGCTGCAGCTGCAGCAGGCCAACATCACCCTCAAGGACCGCGAGCTCCAGGCCAAACAAAAGGAACGCAATCTCCTGGTAACCGGAGCTGTGTTGCTTTTCCTGGTGTTAGGTGCCCTGCACTTCATCCGCCTGCGGATTGTAAATACGCGAAAAAAAGAACAGTTGCGCATGCTGAAGGCGGAAGCGGAAATGAAGACGTTGCGCGCGCAGATGAATCCACATTTCATATTCAATTGCCTGAACACTATTGATTATTTCATTCATAAAAACAAGCCGGCTGAGGGATCGCGCTTCCTGCACAAATTTGCTTCGCTGATCAGGCGCGTATTGGACAGTTCCCGCGAACCCCTGGTGCCGATTGAAAACGACATCGAGGCACTGGAGCTTTATATCCAGCTGGAACAGCACCGGAATAACTATTCGTTTGATTATGCGATCGACGTGGATGGGCAGTTAAAAGACGCTTCGTGCAAAGTGCCTCCGTTACTGATACAACCCTTTGTCGAAAACGCCATCCTGCATGGCTTACGCAACAAAAGAGAAGGCAAGGGATACCTGCGTGTATCGTACCAGTCCAATGGTGACGTTATTACCTGCCGGGTGGACGACAACGGCGTCGGCCGAAAAAAAGCGGCGCTCATAACAGGGAAAACAGGAAAATCCTCACTGGGGCTTCGTATCACGGAGGAGCGGCTAGCGATTCTGCGCGAGACCAATGGAAAGGAAGCTAACTTCCGGTTCGAGGACAAGTCGGGAGATGAAGGCACGGTCGTAAATATTATTTTACCGAAAATTACCTGATATGCTGCGGTGCCTGCTGGTTGATGATGAACCTAACAGCGCTGAATTACTTGCGATGAAACTCAGAAATGCAGATGATCCCCTCGACATCGTTGGTATTTCGCATGATGCAGAATCCGCATTGAAAGAGGTGGAGAAGAAGCTGCCGGATGTGATTTTCGTTGATGTTGAGATGCCTGGGATCGACGGCATCACCTTTGCCCGTGGCATTGATACCGAAAAATCAGAGCTCGTTTTTGTTACTGCGTTCAACCAATACGCTATAGAGGCCATCCGTCTGAAAGCCATGGATTACCTGCTGAAACCAGTAGACGATGAAGATCTCGCCCGCACGCTGGTACGACTGAAAGAAAAAATATATCACAAGCAACAGGTACAACAGCAACTGCCTTTAAAAAGCCTCTTTCACCAGATGCAGGTGATCAACAGCGAATACAACAAGATCCCGGTTTCCACACTCGATTCTATCCTTTTTATTCTGGTGAAGGATATCATCCGCATTGAAGCGCTGAGCAATTATTCGAAGATATACCTGCTCAGTGGCAAAACGGTCACAACCTCCAAAACTCTGAAGCACCTCGAAGAGCAACTTAACATCTACAGGTTCCTGCGTCCGCACAAATCGCACCTCGTGAACGTACGTTACATTACCCGGTATTCAAAGGCGGACAATTTCCTGCAGCTGCAGGACGGCAGCCGAATTGAGGTCAGCAGGCAACGGAAGGCCGATATCCTTAGCCAGCTGGATGAAGGGTAACGTAGCGATGCCCGCAATGCTATGCTCCAATCTGAAGGAAATGATGTATCACCTGCTTCAGCTATTTCACAAGCTCCTGGAACAGGCGACTCCATGAAGGAGTCATTTGTCGCCGCCAGGTTGCTTATAACGGTATTAAATTCACCTTTGAAAAGCGGCATGCAAAGAAGGTACCTGGGGCATAAATCATTTTACGTACAATTTCGGTAACGACCAGTTCCATCGTACTGCAAGAACCCTAACAAGAAATATGAACAGGATGCAAATGGAGGAAGCGAATGGCGCAGCCATTTCAATCCGTACCAGGAGGAAGAAAAGCAGACCGCCGGCGATACTGGCCGAAGCATAAATTTCTTTCTGGAAGATCAATGGAACATTGTTCAGCAACACGTCCCGCAAAACGCCGCCGAAGCAGCCGGTAATGGTGCCAAGCATGATGCTGATGCCGGTGCTGAAGCCATGATCGAGCCCTTTCTGGATGCCGATCATGGTGAACAGCCCGAGTCCCATAGCGTCGGACAGGAACAGCATCCGATCCATCTTCTTTAAATAGCTGCCGAAGAAGATCGCCGCCAGGGCGCCTGCAAAAATCACGTAAATGCCTGCGGTGTTCCCCAGCCACGCCACGGGCATTTCGCCAATCAGCAGGTCGCGGATGGTGCCGCCACCGACAGCCGTAGCGAACGCAATGATCAGCACACCAAACGGGTCCAGCTTTTTCTCCATGGCGGCAAAGGCGCCTGCCACTGCAAAGCTGAAGGTCCCGAGAAAATCAATAACTGTGATGAAGCTGACAGGCATGGGGCAAATGTAGGGAGAACGGAGACGGGAGGCGAGAGCAACGAGCCGGGAGACGGGAGACGGGAGACGTTACTTGTTGCTGGTTGCTTGTTGCTGGCTTTGCCCGCCCACCGGCGTCTGGTTGTCTCAGCCTCAACCTTTCCCGCTCACCGAAGCTTAGCGTAGGTGACAGCAAAGGCGGGTTGCTGGCTTTGCCCGCCCACCGGCGTCTGGTTCTCTCAGCCTCAACCTAAACCCTTACCTCAACCTTTCTCCGGTCACCGAAGCCTAGCGTAGGTGACAGCGAAGGCGGGTCGCTGGCTTTGCCCGCCCGCCGGCGTCTGGTTCTCTCAGCCTCAACCTAAACCTTTTCCGGTCACCGAAGCTTAGCGTAGGTGACAGCGAAGGCGGGTTGCTGGCTTTGCCCGCCTGCCGGCGTCTGGTTCTCTC
>DASUVB010000032.1:0-5630 GCA_036373835.1 Flavisolibacter sp.
GAAATGATGCAGATGATCCAGGTAACGCAGCCCCGGCAGCCTGGAGATACGGCAGCAAAACGGTAGTCTGTTTATAGCATCATCAGTTACGACCCACCGGAACCATTTGAGTCACCGGTCAGCCGCGTCATTTCCCGGAACGTCACCGGCTTCGCAGCAGAAAAAGGTATTGTTACCAGGGTACCGTCCGGCATCTCTGACAGATACCCTTTTGCTGTCATGGCGACGGGAACGAAGACCGATCTCGCTTTAATCGTTTTCCCCGGTTGCGCGCGGTGATTTTTTGTAACCCGGACCAGCGCGGGCAAATCCTTTGCAGGAAGGGGCGATGGTGTTTGCTGCACCCGCTTCACAAACGGTAATGGATCAACAGCCCCCTGGTGCGTATAGATCCCGAAATGCAGGTGCGGGGGTGTTGTGCGGGCATTCCCCGTATTCCCGACGGTCCCGATAATTTCTCCGGCTTTCACGAACTGGCCTTCTCGCACATGCTGCTGGTCGAGATGCGCGTAATACAATGAGTAGTTTTTCCCGGAAGGACGCAACCAGACGGTCTTTCCGCCGATGCCGCCCTCGCGCACCGATGTGATCACACCGTCAGCAGCCGCCATAAGGGGTGTTTTTCTTGGTGCAAAGATGTCAATGCCTTCATGGCGCCGCTTTCCCCCGTCGCGTTCGTCGCCCCAGAAGCTGCCGATGTTCGCTTTCCCGGAAACGGGGAATGAAAGTGATGGCCCACTGGAGATCTGCAACGTGTACTTACCAGCCCTGAAGAGTTCGGACTGCAGGCGAAGCACGTAATTCCCGGTTTCCTCGATGTCTATTGAAAATCCGGTGGCAGCCGTATCTGCTGCATGAAGGTGTACAGCCTCTGTTCCTGCAACCCGGTACAGGTCGGCATAGATCACGAAGCCCGTGGCCGGCTGTTTACGGACCGTGAAGCTTACCTTTTCCCCCTTCTTTGCGGTAAACCGCAGGCCGAGTGCGCGTGCTTTGTCCGCATGGAACTGGCCGGCATGGCTGTATGGCACATCAACTGCGTGCGGTGCGGTGACGGCACGCCGGGAGGCCTCCAGCCATGCTTGTCCGGCCGGGGTTTTGTCCAGGTCCCTGTCTTCCAGCTTGTCCGCATAGGTTTCATGCGGCGTTTTCCGGTTGAAGATGGATGGAATTGCGGAGCGGCAGGATGTAGCCATGAGCGCTACCAGCACAAGGACGGTGGACAGGTTTTTCATAGGCTGCAACAAGCTCAAAATCAACGCCGGAAAAGGTGAACAAACCTTTAATTGTCGGGTCCGGCCGCTTCATCAAAACCTGGTACGTATGCCCGGACCAGTTTTAGCATTTTGTGGTAATGGGAACCCTTCCAGAAAACCTGGCGGCACGACGAGCATTGCCAGTATTCATGGCAGTGCAGCGCCGTTCCTGCCGGGATCTGGTCCGCCACTGAATCCCGGGAAGCTTTTTGGAGGAGGCCGTTGCAACGAAGGCATCGCGTGAAAGGCCGCAATTTGCACGACACTCCTGACAACACCTGCTGTAACTGGCGCATCGGATCCTCATTCCGTATGGCGATGCAGTGAATGCGTGGATCTTTAGCAAAAGCCTTATTGCGGGATAGCAGGATCCGTTGTTCGCCAGCCGCTGTTTTCGCCAGCTGATCATTCGTAAATGCATTGTCGTAAAGCGTATCCAGCCCAAACATCCGCAGCAGCCGCGCGAGCCTGCCCAGGTGCACATCACAAATGAAGCAGCATTCCATAGAATGGCATGCTGCAAATAAAAAGCCCCTCAGGGGAGGGGCTGTTATCGTGGAAAAACTTCTTAGTACCTGTAGTGCTCCGGTTTGAACGGACCATCCTTTGTGATGCCCAGGTATTTTGCCTGTGCGTCGGTCAGCTCGTCCAGCTCCACACCAATCTTTTTGAGGTGCAGGCGGGCGACTTTTTCATCAAGGTGCTTGGGCAGTACATATACCTTGTTCTCGTAGTTGTCGTGATTCATCCACAGCTCGATCTGCGCAAGCGTCTGGTTCGTAAATGAATTTGACATCACGAAAGAGGGGTGTCCCGTGGCACAGCCAAGGTTCACCAGCCGGCCTTCAGCCAGCAGGATGATGTCATTCCCTTCAACATTATAGATGTCAACCTGTGGCTTGATGGTGTCCTTCGTATCGCCGAAGTTATCATTCAGCCATGCTACATCGATCTCGATGTCGAAGTGACCGATGTTGCACACGATCGTCTTATCCTTCATCAGGCGGAAATGTTCGCCGGTGATCAGGTCGCGGCAGCCGGATGCTGTCACCACGATGTCGGCTTCCTTCACGGCATCGATCATTTTCTTTACCTCGAATCCGTCCATGGCAGCCTGCAGCGCACAGATCGGGTCGATCTCGGTTACGATCACACGGCAGCCCGCGCCTTTCAGCGAGGCAGCCGAACCTTTTCCTACGTCACCGTAGCCGCCAACAACAGCCACCTTGCCGGCCATCATCACGTCCGTGGCACGGCGAATCGCATCTACCAGCGATTCCTTGCAGCCATATTTGTTATCGAACTTTGATTTTGTCACCGAGTCATTTACGTTGATGCAAGGAACCGGCAGCGTGCCGTTCGCCATTCTTTCATACAGGCGGTGCACACCGGTGGTCGTTTCTTCTGAAATACCACGGATATGCTGTACCAGCTCCGGGTATTTGTCCAGCACCATGTTGGTAAGGTCGCCACCGTCGTCCAGGATCATGTTGAGCGGGCGGTCTGCGCTACCAAAGAACAGGGTCTGCTCGATGCACCAGTCGGCCTCTTCCAGGGTCTGGCCCTTCCACGCATATACACCGATGCCGGCGGCGGCAATGGCTGCAGCTGCATGGTCCTGCGTGGAAAAAATATTGCACGAACTCCATTTCACTTCCGCGCCCAGCGCTACCAGTGTTTCAATGAGCACAGCGGTCTGGATGGTCATGTGGAGGCAACCAGCAATGCGTGCACCCTTCAGCGGCTTGCTCTCCCCATATTCAGCGCGCAACGCCATCAGGCCCGGCATTTCTGCTTCTGCCAGGCGGATCTCCTTGCGACCCCACTCGGCCAGGCTCATATCCTTCACCTTGTAAGGAAGGGAAAAGTTGATGTTAGAACGTGTTATAGTTGACATGTTTCGTTTTTTGAGCGGCGAAGGTACAATTTTCGCCGGTAACAGCGAAGGAATCAGGCTTTTGAACCGGCCTTCGTGGCTTGTATGGAAGCCTTCCAGTCAAGGATCAGGCGTTCTTCGGAAATACCGAGTGCTTTGAGGATGTCCGCTTTACGTACCAGTGGAAGCAGGGAGACCAACTTCTTTCGACCCCAGCGGGTATCGATATAAGCGACAATGGACCCGGAAAGCGCATACCGGGTACGGCCCTTCCAGAAGTGGTCCAGTGAAGCAGGTACCTGGTTGTCGCGCAATACCTGCTCTACCTGTGCCACCTTTTCCTTGTCTAACTGGCCGGACGCAAACGTGGCAAGTCCTTCAACAAACCAGTCAATGCGGTCCGTTTCACTGAAGTCGCGGCTTTTATTCAGCTGCCCGTGGAAGACATGCACTATCTCGTGCGTGATCAGCTGCTGTATCTTTTTTCGGTCACCGTATTTGTGCTCGCAGGCTTCCACATCCCAGCGCACAGGAGCGATCAGGTCAAGGCGGTCAGCCACACCGCTGGCAACCATCCAGCATTCACTTTTGAATTCGGGCATTTTCCAATCATGCTGCCAGGTGGAATCCAGCGATCTCCTCCCGGGATGAATGTAAATGTGAAACGATTCCGGCATCGGTTTCCTGAAAAACATCCGTGCAGCCTGGATACCTTTCTTGAAAAAGCTGATGTTTTCCGCCAGGTGGTTGCGGTCGGCAGACTGGTAATGAACCGTAAACTGTTTTTCCTGCACCTTGTGCCACTTTCCCTGGAATGTAACGACTGCCAGCAGCAGTACGAGAAGTGTTTTCATCCGCTAAATATCACCCGTAAGTTACGCTGCTTCCTGCCGGAGTTTCATAACTTAGGTTAAAATTTCTGATATGTACCAGTACGATTCTGTTTCGCATGCAATAGAAGAACTGATGAAGCGCGGTTACACGGAAGATTTTAACCTCAGGGGCGATGCGCTGGTTTGCAAATCCCAGCAATTTGCGCATGACGAATTTGAGATCACCGAAGTGATACGGTTCGAAGGAGACAGTGACCCCGGGGACGAAGCCATTGTATACGGTATAGAATCTGCGAATGGTCTTAAGGGTATCCTGGTGAACGGTTATGGATATTCGTCCGAGCCGGTAGGCGAGGAGATCGCCAGGAAGCTCAGCATGCATGCACACTGATCCCCGAGATGCGATCCATTCCTTGCGGCTGCTTCCTGCTGCCGCGCCGTCAAAACTTTCAGCATTTTTACTGATGAATTCCATAGCTATGAAATCATTTCTTGCCGGGCTGTTTCTCCTGATATCTTTCCAGCAGCTTTCTGCGCAGCGTTTCGGCGGTTTTCCGCCATCAACCCGCTGGAAGCAGATCGGCACGGATACTGCAACCGTCATATTTTCCAACGGTGCCGAAGAGCAGGCCAACCGGATCTCCGCGCTGGTTCATCGCATGGCGGCCGACACGCCGTATGCACTGGGTGATCACCTCCGAAACATCAGGATCCTCCTGCACAACCGAACCACGTACGCCAATGGATACGTGGCGCTGGGACCTTTCCGAAGCGAGTTTTACCTGATCCCGGGTGCAAATGTTTATGAGCTGGGAAATCTTTCATGGTACGAGAACCTGGCGATCCATGAATACCGGCACGTACAACAGTACAATAATTTCCGCCGCGGTCTGAGCAAAGCATTCCTTGTATTCTTTGGACAGGAAGGACTGGCTCTTGCGAATGCGATGGCGGTTCCCGACTGGTTTTTCGAAGGCGATGCCGTGCATTCCGAGACAGCGCTGACCGAATCGGGGAGAGGACGGCTACCGTATTTTCTCAGCGGGTTCAACAGCCTTTGGCTGGAGGATCGCAACTACAGCTGGCATAAACTACGGAACGGGTCCATGAAAGATTATGTTCCGAATCATTACCAGCTCGGCTACCTGCTGGCCAACTATGGCTACCTGAAATACGGGGACGAGTTTTGGAAGAAGGTCACGCAGGACGCCAGTTCTTTCCGCGGACTTTTCTATCCGTTCCAGCAGGCAGTAAAGCGGCACAGTGGTGTCAAATTCCGCACATTCCGCAGGGAAGCATTTGATTTTTACCGCCGGCACCTCGACAGCATACCGCGCGAAGCTCCGCCGCGCACTCGGACGGTCACCAATTACCTGTATCCGCAGTATACCGGTCGTGATTCCCTGCTATACCTGAAGACCGCCTACAACAGGCTCCCGGCATTTTATATCCGGAAGGGGAACGATGAGCAGAAGATCGGTCAGCGCGGCATCAGTGGCGAGGAATGGTTCAGTCACAGGAACGGACGCATCGCATTTACCACTTTCAGCACGCATCCCCGCTGGAGCCTGGTGGATTACAGCGATATCACGGTCATGGACAGTCGCACGGGTTCCCGGAAGCGGCTTACAAAAAATGAACGCTCTTACACGCCTGATTTTTCGC
>DASUVB010000033.1:0-2353 GCA_036373835.1 Flavisolibacter sp.
GGGCGTAATTTTCACCATTCACATCCGTGTTAAAGGCAAACGAAGCAGTTTCGTTGCAGCCATCCATCATGATGATAGGAAAAGTCGTTGCAAACCGCTGCGGGCTGCTGTACAACGCGTCCGGCCTCTTTGCTTCCGAGACGCTGTATTTTACCAGCCTGTCTGCAGACATGTGCGTGCGGGTGCCCTGGTGGGCTACGAAAAGGAGCCTGCAGTTAGAATCGGGAATCGCGAAATAATACACATCTTCTGCCCGGAGCTTAACCTGCAGCTGGTCATTCCCATCAGTATCCCCACGCCATTTGATATCAAATTCGTGTGTAAGCTTGAAGCGGTTAAAACGCATGATCGCTTCAAACTGTTCTGCAGAAAAATTATCCGGCCCGCCAAGTAGCTGCCGCTGGCGCTCCAGCCCGATCCAGAATGCCGCATTCAATACAACCGGGTAATTCCTGTCTTTAACGGCAAGATCGAAATGCTTTTGAATCGAATCGCGGTGCAACAGCGAAACCGCGGTTTGCATCAGTCCATAGTCCCCGGCACCATAAAACAATTGCAGCTGTCTTTCTACCTCCAGTAAAACCTTCACTACGGTCTGCAACCTCCAGAAGTCATGTCGCCATTGTTTTTCCACCGCCTGGGTTTTTAGCAATATGCGGCCCAGGAGGTACTTCAGTGATCCGTCGAGGTCGTTCAGGATACCAGCCAGCTCTTTGGAGGGATATTCCGTTGCAAAGCGCATGATGCGGACGGCCTTGTGTATGTTTTCGGTTTCCTCCTGAAAAAGGTCAGACCTGTATGCAGAATCCGCATATTCGTAGTCACGCGTCTTTTCTTCATCGCAACCGTAGCACGATACATCGAGTACCGGCGGTGCAGGTGTTTGAAAATTAATTTCCTTTTCATGGGCCTTCACCCATGCCATGACACTGTTATGATCTGTATTAATCCAACCCGGTATGTCCTCGCTGAAAGCTTCTGGCGCGCAGGGACCTTTCAGCGATATGGACGACATTTCCTGCTGTTGCCAGCTCGAAGAATAGGGGAGCGATGGTAAGTCTATTCTATTGTCTGCCAGGCCCGCATATGTATTCGCGATCTGGGCATACTCTTCAACAATATTTCTGACATAGGAATAAATAACAGCCGCCTGCTGGTGTGTTGTCGCATTTGTCACCAGCTCCTTTTTTCTCTGCTCGGTTTGCCGCAGCTCAAGGATCATTTTCGTAAACGGGTCCTTTGCGGTTTTCACTTCCAGTTGGTTGCCGGCCTTTTTTAGAGTGACGGCCGCACCGGTGGCGGCAATAAGCGTACTATCATTTATTTTCTTTCCAATGTACCAGAAAAAGCGATCCTTGCCAGCAGCAGGTGACATTTTGCTAATGCCACCTGGCTTTTGTTGCTGTGCATATGGAAGCAATCCAAACAAAATCAGGAATAACAGGAAAGCTGTTTTCATATACAAAATTTAAGCGGCATCATTGTTTTGCGGGTTAATACAACAGACATCGCGATACCTGTCTCCAGGCCATTTGTTTTTACTGTCCATAGGGAGACAGTATCCGCACCGTTATTGTTTGCCATCCCGACGCACCAGCCATATCTTTCTGCGGGTTGGTGGGATTCAGCATATTCGCCAGATCATCAACATCAACGCCGAGCAAGTCCTTCATCGCCTTATTTCCTTTTTTGAGTTCCTCTGCTGCGTCCAGCCGGCAATTCAGCAGGTACTCTGTTTTGTAAGGACTCTTGGGGTCGTCTATTTTTTTAACTTGCCAGTCAACGCCAGGGTCTCCCTTAGTGATCGAGAAGGTTCCCCCTGCAATCCCCTGGTCCGAAGTGGGGTATTCCACCGACCAGGCGAAGAAGGCCGGGGTGGATACGTCACCTTTATGAAAGACGACCTCCGAGGGATGGTCCAGGCTTGCATTTCCTGACATAATTGTTTCCTCACCAGCTTCTGTCTCTCTCACCGCGGCTCCTTCAGGGCCTGCAGTGATCATCGCCTCCCGGATGTTCTTTGTATACAGGAACCACCCGGTTTCCGATACAAATGCAGTCCGTGCTCCGGGGGTGTTTCCTTTTTCGACTTCAACAATCAAACCTTGTTTCAAAGATTCAGCAGATGGAAAATGATACAGGACAGCGTGGTGGACCATGTCAATTACTTCGGTTTCCTGCCCACCGGAAACCTGGATGCCCGGTAGTGTTGCTCTTTTCAGGGTTTTGGTTTCGGTTTGGCCATACCAGATCTCTACTTTAACCGGCGCGCCACCCAAGCCTTTGATGATTGCAGTTCCGGTATAAAGATCCTGGCAGCCCATAACATTCAGGGTTTCACATTGAGCTTTAA